>JAFAIV010000038.1 GCA_019236545.1 Actinomycetota bacterium
ACGTGCGGCGTCGTCGCCGAGCTCGTCCCGGCGGACATCGTCGAGGTGACGCTGCGCCTGCCCCCGCCGCTGGAGACGCCGCTCGCCGTCGAGCGGGACGGCGACTCGGTGCGCGTTCGCGACGGCGACCGGCTCGTGGCGGAGGGAGGGCCGGCACGGCTCGACCTCGACCCGCCCGCGCCGCCGACGTTCGCGGAGGCGGAGCGGCTCGCCGCCGCCCAGCCGGCGGATCCTCACCATCCGTTCCCGGGGTGCTTCGTATGCGGCCCCGCGCGCGAGCCGGGCGACGGGCTCGCGCTGCGACCCGCGCCCGCGGGGGACGGCCTCGTCGCCGCGCCGTGGCGGCCGACCGGCGATCTCGAAGGCGAGCGCTTCGCCTGGGCGGCGCTGGACTGCCCGGGCGCGTTCGCGGTCATGGGCGACTTCTCGCGGGGAATCAGCGTCCTCGGCCGGCTCACCGCACGCATCCTCGACGCGCCGCGGGCGGGGGGACGAGCTCGTCGTGGTGGGCTGGCCCGCAGGCGAGGAGGGGCGGAAGCGGTACGCGGGGACGGCGCTCTACCGCGGCGATGACCTGCTCGCTTCGGCCATGGCCGTTTGGATCATGGTCGACTCGGACCTACGCGACGACGCCAAGCCGTTATAGGTTTTCCACATATGCAGGGTTCCTTCGACGAGCTCGTGCGGCGGCTCGGCGAGATCAGCGACGTGGAGAAGACGGCAGGGCTCCTCGGCTGGGACGAGGAGACCAAGATGCCGCCCCTCGGCGCCGACGCTCGGGCGGAGCAGCGCGCGACGCTGACGCGGATCGCCCACGAGCTCCAGACCTCGCCGGAGCTCGGGGAGCTGCTCGAGCGGCTGCGCGGCTTCGAGGAGGAGCACGACCCGGAGTCGTTCGAGGCGAGCGTCGTCCGCGTCGCGCGGCACGACTACGAGAAGGCCGTCCGGGTGCCGCCATCTCTCCGGGCCGAACGGGCCCGCTCGGGATCGCGCGGCTACCGCGCCTGGCTCGAGGCGCGCCGCCGCGACGACTACTCGATCCTCCTGCCGCACCTCGAGCACGGGCTCGAGCTCCTGCACGAGTACATCGCCTGCTTCGACAGCGCCGACGACCCGTACGACGTCCTGCTCGACGACTACGAGCCGGGGATGAAGACGGCCGAGGTTGCGGAGGTCTTCTCCCGCCTGAAGCCTGAGCTGATCGCGCTGGCGGCGTCCGTCCAGGAGCCGGTCGACGACTCGTGCCTGCGCGGGCACTTCGATGCCGCGGCGCAGCGGCGGTTCGCCCTGTCGGTGCTCGAGCGCTGGGGGATGGACGACGACGCCTGGCGCCTCGACGACACCGTCCACCCGTTCGCCGGCTCGCTCTCGCCGTCCGACATCCGCCTGACGACCAACTTCCACGAGGAGAACCTCGTCGGCCTGCTCTCGTGCATGCACGAGTTCGGGCACGGCATCTACGAGCGGCAGGTCGATCCCGCGTTCTTCCGGACGCCGCTCGCGCACGGCGTCTCGTCGGCGTTCCACGAGTCGCAGAGCCGACTCTGGGAGAACCTCGTCGGCCGCAACCTCGCCACGTGGCGGTTCCTCTACCCGGAGCTGCGCGACGCGTTCCCGCAGCAGTTCGCGCGCGTGCCCCTGGAGACGTTCCACCGCGCGCTGAACAAGGTCGAGCCGTCGCTGAAGCGGACGGACGCCGACGAGGTCACGTACAGCCTCCACATCATCCTCCGCTTCGAGCTCGAGCGGGAGATGCTCGCCGGGACCGTGGCGCTGCGCGACCTGCCGGAGGCGTTCGACGCGAAGCTCGAGGAGTACCTCGGCCTACGGCCGCGGGACGACGTCGAGGGCGTCATGCAGGACGTCCACTGGTCGGACATGAGCTTCGGCTACTTCCCGACGTACGCGCTCGGGAACGTCATCTCCGTTCAGTTGTGGGAGCGGGCTGCGGCTGACCTCGGCAACCCGGAGGAGGCGTTCGAGCAGGGCGAGTTCGGGCCGCTGCGCGAGTGGCTCGGCGAGCACGTCCACCGTTGGGGCCGCACCTTCACGCCGCAGGAGCTGCTGGAGCGCGTCACCGGCTCGTCGCTCGACCCGGAGCCGTACCTCGCCTACCTCCGGCGGAAGCTCGAGCAGCTCTACGGGGTCTCTGTCGGCTGAGCCGGCCTACGCCTCATCGGCGTGGCAGCTGCAGACGCGCTCGCCCATCCGCCGGCGCTCGTGCGGGAGCCCGCACCGCGCGCAGGTCGGCGGGAGCACGCGCGCGCGGACGAGCAGCGTGCGCATGAGCGTCGCCCAGAAGAGGCCGTAGAAGATGAGGATCGGGCCGTGCATGTCGGAGTAATCGGTCGGGAGGGCCCGCCGGATTACCCCCTGGGCTAGAATCGGCCATGTGAGCTGGCTGTACATCGCCCTGCTCGCGCTCGCCGTTGCTGTCGTGGTCGGCGCGGAGTGGCCGCGCCTCGAGGCGAAGGTCGGCGCTGAGCCCCGCCGCCGCAGGGAGCGGGCGAAGCGGAAGGCGGGCCTGCGGGTGGTGCGCGACGAGGCGGACGACTTCGCCGCGAGCGTCGAGCGCGACCTGGCGAACCTCCCGACGATCGACGACCGCGAGCGGCGCCGCTAGCTACGGCGCGACGGTCACGGTGACCGTCGTCACCGTCGTGTTCGGCAGCACCGGCCCGACGTCCTCGTTGTTCTTCGTCTCCTGGTAGTCGGAGGCGGAGAGCGAAATCCGGTGAGTCCCCGGCGTCATCGTCGCCGTGTCGATCGAGACGATCCCGTGCTCGTACGAGAGCGGGACGTGGCTGCCGTCGCGGACGGCGTCGAGCGAGCCGGGGTCGACGCCTGAGCCCGCGTCGCTCACCGCGAAGCGGATCGGCTGCCCGGCGCGGACGGCCGGGTCGAGGAGCCGGACCTTCGGCGGCGTCACGTCGTTGACCCAGTAGCGGAAGAGGAACGCGCCCGGCTTCGCCCCGCTCGGCGTGTCGAAGACGACGTCGTAGATGCCCGGCATGGGGAGGATGGCGGCGACGACCGGGTACGGCCGGCCGAGGCCGACGTAGGGGTTGTCGGTGGCCGGGATGCCCGGGTCGCCGACGAGCCGGTTCTCGTCGTCGTCCTTGACGATCCGCGGCGACACCTTCACGTCCGCGGCGTGCGTGAGGACGACGACGCCGAAGTTCGCGACCGGCCTGCGGAGGGTGATCTGGAAGACCTGCTCCGGCCCGCCGAGCGCGGTCGGGACGCCGGCCGCGATGGGGCCGTCGGGGAAGCGGTAGGCCGACACGCGCGAGGCCTTCCCGGCGGTGTCGCCGTGGTAGAGGCCGGGCGCGGTCAGCGTCGTATGCGGGTCGAGCTGGAGCTGCGGGATCTCGACGCGGAACCAGAGCGGAACGCGACGGACGTCCGTGCCGCGCGCAAGGACGACCCAGCCGGTGACGTCGCCCTCCTGCGCCGTCTTGGCGACGGCGGCCGTGATCCCGATCTGCGTCCCGGCGACGACGGTGCCGGTGTCCGGCGTGACGTTCACACCGAGCGGCGCCGACTGGAGGCTCACCGTCACCGTCCACGGCTCGATCCCGCCGCCCGCATCGGAGACGAGGAGCTGCTTCGTCCCCACGAAGCCTCGCCGCACGAGCCCCCACGAGAGGTCGACCGGGTCGGTGAAGACGAGCGGCTGGTCGGCGTTGACGAGATCGATGCGGCCGCCGCCCTCGCGCAGCGGGGACACCTCGGTCTGCGTCCCGGGCAGGTGGATCGCGTCGCCGGTCGACTCGAGCGCCGACTTGACCTGCTCGACAGTCCACGTCGGGTGCCGCTGCAGGAGCAGCGCCGCAGCGCCGGCGGTGTGCGGGGTCGCCATGCTCGTGCCGTCCCAGACGTCCCAGCCGCCGCGCGGGATCGAGGAGAGGATCGACTCGCCTGGCGCGGTCACGTCCGGCTTCAGCAGGAGCGAGATCGGCGTCGGCCCGATCGAGGAGAAGTCGGCGATCTCGTCCGCCGCGCTGCCCGACCCGCCGGGGCTCGAGGCGGCGACCGCGATCGCGGAGGGCGCATTCGCCGGGGAGCTCACGGAGCCGTGGCCGGAGCTGTCGCCCTCGTTCCCGGCCGCCACGACCGGGACGACCCCGGCGGCGGCGGCGTTGTCGAGGGCCTGCACGACGACGTCCCGCGACGGCTCGATCTCGGACTCGCCGAGTGAGAGGTTGATGACGTTCATCCCGTCGGCGACGGCCTGGTCGATGCCCTTGGCGATCTCGGGCCCGTTGCCGTCGAGGCCGTAGTCCTTCGTCGGGACGGTGAGCACCTTGTAGTTGCCGAGGTACGCCTTCGGCGCCACGCCCGAGATGCGCACCTTCCCGACGGGGCCGCTCGCGAGGGTGTTGTAGTCCCCGGCCGCGATCCCGGCGACGTGGGTCGCGTGGTCGGAGTAGGTCGGGTCGAACGGCGTCTTCGCGTACTTCCAGGTCGTCGACGGAGAGGGAAAGGCGCGCGCGACGATCACCTTCGGTGTCGTGTACGCGGTGTTGCCCTTCGGGAAGCCGGCGGGATAGGCGAACCCGGTCGGGTCGAAGTACGGGTGGGTCTGGTCGACGCCGTCGTCGAGGATGGCGATCTTCACCCCCTGGCCGGCGGTGGAGAGGTCGGAGCCCCAGAGCGTCGTCGCGCCGATGAGAGCGGTCGGAGAGGCGGAGAGGCGGCCCGCGCGGACGGTCGCGACGCCGAGGTCGTGGTAGGCCGCGGCGGGCCAGACGGTCGCGCCGGGGATCCGGCTCAGCGCGCCGAGCTGGGAGCGGGGGAGGACGACGGAGAAGCCGTCGAGCGCGACCGCGTAGCGCCAACGCACGCGCGCCTGCGGGATCGCCCGCACGACGCGCGCCTGGAACGCCGTCTGCACGGCCGCGAGCGTGCGCAGGTACGAGACGGCCGCGGGCGTGCGGACGTTCACCGCGTGGTGGCCGCGCGCGGAGGCAAGCCCGCGGTCGAGGAGGATCGCCCGCGTCAGTGGTGCCTGCGGCAGCGTGACGACGACTTCGACGAGATCGCCCCCAGGCGAGCCCGCGGGCGCGGCCGCGCCGCCGGACGCGAGCAGCGCGAGAGCGGCCAGCAGGCCGCAGAGGGATGCGGGAACCAGGCGACGCAGCGCTTCCCATGGTACGCAGGAAGGAAGCCTCGTTCGGGGGCTGCGGCGCCGCCGCCGGCGGGCCGATGGTGAGGGTGCCGTCATGGAGCTCCTGCGCCGCACAGGAGGTCTGCTCGCTCCACCGCCGCCGCTCGAGGAAGACGCTCGGGGGACACGCGTGGAGCAGAACGAGGTCGCGTTCCGGGCCCTTCGGGACGACGCCCTCTGGTGCGAGTGCGGCCGGCTGAGCTGCCGCACTCGCGTGCCCGTCCCCAGAAGCGAGTACGCCTGGCTCCGCGATTTCGCCGGCCGCTACCTGCTCGCGGCGGGACACGAGCGGCCGCATCAGGAGCGGATCGTCGACCGCGGCCGCGGCTGGGTCGTGGTCGAGTCGCCGGGCCCGCTGGGCGCGGCCCGCAGCGCCGCCGACCTCGTCTGAGGGCGATTCCCGCTGGGCTACACTGACCCTCCGCGCGGATGTGGCGGAATTGGTAGACGCGCACGGTTCAGGTCCGTGTGGGGGTAACCCCGTGGAGGTTCAAGTCCTCTCATCCGCATAGCCGGCGACTGCGCTCGACGGACGCGAGCCTCCCTTCGATCCGCTGGCCCAACTCGAGAGGATCGCGTCGAGCTCCAGGAGCGCGACCCACACCGGCTCGAGCAGCCGGCCGCGAACCGCCACCCTCACGAACCTCAGCGCGGCCGGAGCCGGCCCTGGGCGATCTCGGCGAGCTCGCGGTCGCGCTCGGACTCCCAGTGGGCGCGCGCCGCGGCGCCGGCCTCGGATGCGGTCGCGAACACCTCGCCCGGCGGCGTCGCGCAGCCGAGCGGGCAGGCGTAGCGCCAGCCGCGGCCTTCCCGCCACACGACGCCCGGCCCGAGCTGGAGCGGGCCCTTGTGGCGCAGGCGGAGTCTCTTGGCGTCGGCGTCCATCGGCAAAGGAACGGGCGCCGCGTGGGCGCCCGCTCGGTCCCCTCGTGCCTCATGTCTCCTCCCGGGCTGCGGCACCCCGGAGGCGGCACGTCAAAGGAGTGGACGCACTCTAGTCGGTGGACGGCGCCGGTGCCGCGGGGACGCCTGACGAGATCTGACCATGGCGCGGCTTCGCGCGTTGAGCAGGTCGAGCGCGAGGACGACGACGACCCCCGAGATCGCCGCCACGATGATCGACGCGATCAGCGTGTCGGCGAGCTCCTGGCTGCCGCTGCCGAAGCAGATCGCCGCGAGGGGCGGCGCCAGGAGGGCGAGGGCGCCAAGGCCGCTGAAGAAGCTCGCGGCCGCCCATCGTGCGGTCGACCGTTGCTGCATGCCTGAAGCGTGCTCCCGGACGGCCGCGGGCGCGACCGTGTTTTCCCGACGGCCTACTGCGGGCGAGAGTCGAGCCGCGCCTCGAACGCCCGACGCAGGTGCTCGCCGGAGAGGTCGCGCTCGCGCGCCGGCGGGGGCGGCGGCGGCTCGACGCGGGCGACGCTCAGCACCTCGCCCAGCCGCTCGCCGTGCAGGCGCGCGTACGCCTCCTCCTCCCGGATCGGGGACTCCGACGAAGCGGGACGTCGACGGAACACCACGACCTCTCTAGCAGCAGCGCCCGACGGGCACAAGCGGCTCAGGCCGCCAGCTCGACGTGCGCCTCCGGATAGAGCACGCGCCAGACCCGCAGGTAGATCTCGAGCTCGAGCCGCGTCTCCTCGTCCGGAGCGTCGCCGAAGAGCTCGACCGCGTCCGGCCCGGCCACGACGGGACGCTGGCCGACACTGGCGAGGAACGAGGCCAGCCGGTCGGTGTACATGGGGTCGCGCAGGACGAGTTGCATCGCAGGGGGCGGAACGCCGTACTCCGATCCTGTCCGGACCGCGCGCGACCAGCGCCACTCCAAGGGGTGATGCACGATCCCTCGACCGGGGGATTTAGCCCGCGAGCGCAGCCAGCACGTCGTCGGCGTGGGTCGCCGGCTTCACGTCGTGCATGACCTTGACGAGCGTCCCGTCGGCCCCGACGACGAACGTCGAGCGGCGGACGCCCATGTACGTGCGTCCCATGTACTTCTTCTCGCCCCAGACGCCGTAGAGGTCGGCGACCGTGTGCTCGGGATCGGCGAGCAGCGTGAACGGGAGGCCGTACTTCTCCTTGAACTTCACGTGGCTGCGCTCGTCGTCCGGCGAGACGCCGAGGACGACGGCGCCGGCGCGCTCGAACTCGCCGTACGCGTCGCGGATCCCGCAGGCCTGCGTCGTGCAGCCGGGCGTGTCGTCCTTGGGGTAGAAGTAGAGGACGACCGGCTTGCCGCGGAGCTCCGAGAGCCGCACGCGCTCGCCGGCGTCGCTCGTCAGCGCGAAGTCCGGGGCCGGCTGTCCTTCCTCGATCACGTGGCGAGCCTACCTGCGCGTTTCACCGCTACGTCGCCGGAGACGCACACCACAGGTCTCCTCCTCCAAGGCCGCGGCGCCGGCTCGGGAACGGTCGGCGCCGCGGCTACGTCGCCACGTAGAACAGCCCCGCGACGCCCAGGCCGAAGATCACGAGCGCGACCCAGGAGTCCGGCCCCAGCCGGGCGCGCGTGTGCGTGGGTCGCGCGATGATCCCGAAGCAATAGACCATCGTCAGCGCGACGCCGAGCGCCGCGAGCCACGCGTTCTGCGGCCCTGCAGCGGGGAGCACCGCCTTCCCGGCGACGAGATCGGCGACCAGGAAGAGCGTCACCTGGAAGGCGTTGCCGCCGAAGATGTCGCCGACCGCGAGCGCGTGGTCGTCGAGGGCGACGGCCGCGACCCCGGAGCTGATCTCCGGCAGGGCGGTCGCCGTGGCGAGCACGGTCGCGCCGAAGATCACGCCGTTGACGCCGACCCGGTCGGCCAGCGCGTTCCCGGTCATCTCGAGCGCGACGCCGGCGCCGAGCGTGACGGCGCACGCCGCGCCGAAGAGCCCCGCGACGCGCGCCGTCGACCAGTCCTTGAACGGGTGCGGCGTGTTCGGGTGGTCGTACTCACGGAAGCGGCGGCCCGGCTCGCTCCCCGGCATCTCGACCTTCCAGCGCGGGTCCTTCCGCGTCCGGTCGATCAGGTAGATCCCGAACGCCCAGATCACGACGATCGCGATCGAGGCGGGGCTGACGACGCCGCCGATCGCCACGGACGGCTTCAGCAGCGAGCCCATCTCGACGCCGGCCACGCACATGACCACGAGCAGCCCCTCGAGCACGGGCGTCAGTCGGCCGACGAGGAAGCTGAGCGGGTACTCCGGCCCGGCGGCGAGGTCGCAGACGACCAGCACCATCGTCTGCACCGCGATGCCGCCGATCAGGTTCCCGGCGGCGAGGTCGATGTGCCCCTGCGCCGCGGCGGAGATCGTGATCGCGATCTCCGGGAGGCTCCCCGCGATCGCGAGGAGGATCAGGCCGCCGAACTCGTCGCCCATCCCGGTGCGTGCGTCGAGCGAGTCGGTCGTCTTCGACAGGACCGTGCCGGCAACCCAGGTCGCCGCGGCGGCGGCGAGGAAGATCAGCAGCTCGAACGGCGTCCCGAGCCCGGCCACGCCGACACGATGCGCTCGGCGTCGGACGGCGAGGGGGACGGCGAACCGTCCCCCTCCGTCCGGAACCCCACCCGCTTAGGAGTGGATCTTGGCGAGCGTCTTGTTCGCGGCCCGGATCACGACGAGCGGCATCGGGGCGAACACGAGCTTCTTGATCGGCTGCTGGCCGTGCGTCAGCGCCCAGGAGACGAAGTTCTTGATGTCCTTCGCCTTCGAGGTCTGAAGCGGGACGATCACGTACGTGAACGTCGAGATCGGCCAGGCGTCGCTGTACTTCCCGCCCGCGGGCGGGTTGACGATCGAGAGGTTGTTGTCGGCCGGGACGGACTTGACCGCCTGCGCGGCCTCCTCGATCGACTGGATGCTCGGCAGCGCGAAGCGGCCGGAGCGGTTCTGGAGGCGCACCTTGTTCAGATGGTTCTGCAGGACGTACGCGTCGGACACGTAGCCGATCGAGCCCGGGGTGGACTGGACGAGCGCGGCGACGCCGGCGTTCTTCGCGCCACCAACGCCGTTCGGCCAGTTCACCGACGTCGCGGTGCCGACCTGCGAGCGCCACTGCGGGCTGACGTGCGCGAGGTAGTCGGTGAAGGCGTACGTGTCGCCCGAGCCGTCCGAGCGGTGCACGGTCGTGATCTTCGTGCTGGGCAGATTGAGGCCCGGGTTCAGCTTCTTGATCGCCGGGTCGTCCCAGCTCGTGATCTTCCCGAGGAAGATGTCCGCGAGGACGGTCGAGCTGAGCTTCAGCTTCGTGTCCGGGACGCCCGGGATGTTGTAGACCGGCACGGTCGCCGTCAGCGCCCACGGGATCTGGACGCAGTTGTTGCAGGCGGTCGCCTGGTCGGGCGTGAGCGGTGCGTCGCTCGCGCCGAAGTCGACGGTGCGGGCCGTGATCGCGGCGATGCCGCCGCCGGACCCGATTGCCGAGTAGTTGACGGTCACGCCGCGGGCCGAGCCGTAGAGCGGCTGCCAGACGGCGAGCGCGGGGGCGATCAGCGACGAGCCCGCGCCCTGCAGCGAGCTGTCGTGCGAGCGGGCGGCCGCGCCGCCTGCTCCGATCGCCGCCACGGCCGCGGCGAGCGCGGCGCCGGCGAGGATGAGTCTCTTCAGCATTGCGTTATTCCTCCTTTGAGAATCGTGGCCACCGTAGTTAGGAACGAGAAAGATCGCGGGACGAGTCAAGGTCGTTCTGGTGACAATGCGGTGACGGCGCTTGACACGGCTAGATTCCGGCGCCGTGGTCTCCGTCCACCACACGGTCGCGTTCCTCGTCCTCGCCGCGACGTTCGGCGCCGCCGCCGTCGGGGGGTGGGCGTACTACCGCCGGGCCGAGCCGCGCGGGATCGTCACGCACCTCCTCGCGCTCGCGCAGACGCTGCTCGTCGCGCAGGTCGGGCTCGGGCTGCTCCTGCTCTCGCAGCACCACCGGGCGCCGCACCGGCTGCACTACCTCTACGGGACGCTGGCGCTGCTCGCGACGCTCGCGCCGTGGATGTACGCGCCGGCCGACCGGCGGGGGCGGCTCGCGTGGTTCGCGGGAGCTACCCTGGTCGCAGGAGCGCTCGCGGTGCGCGCGTACATGACCGGCACATGAGCTTCTTCTCCCGCATGAACCCCACGCTGCGCGGCTTCCTCGTGATCGCGCTGATCGCGGTCGTGGTCGTCGTCCTCCAGCTGCAGGCGACGCTGCAGGCGCTGTTGATCCTGGCGCGGATCGCGTTCCTGCTCGCAATCGCGTTCTTCGTCTACCTGCTCTGGCGCGAGAGGCGGGAGGAGATCGGCGGCTGGCCCGTGCGGGCGCGGACGGTCTTCTACGGCGCCGCGCTGCTCGCGCTCGGCGACCTCGCCGCCGAGTGGTACGGCGGCGCCCACGGGCTCCAGATCCTCGCGTTCCTCGGCGTGCTCGCCGCGTGCTTCTTCGCGATGTGGCGCGTCTGGCGCGACCAGCACACGTACAGCTAGAGCTCGACGCGCGCCGAGGCGCCGTCCAGGGCGGCGAGCGCCTCGCGGACGGTCACGTGCCTGCCGACGAAGATCGGCGTGTCTCGCTCGGTGTAGCTCGACGCCTCGCTGTGCCGGAGGCGCAGCATCAGGTGCATGAAGTCGGCCGGCTCCTCGCATTCGAACGCGGTCATGAACTCCTGGTCGTCGATCCCGAACGAGTACGTCGTGTGGTTCTTGATCCCCGGGAACTCCTCCCGGCCGATCACCATGTGCTCGTCCATCGCGCGCTGGCGGTCCGCCTCCTCGAGCGCGTACCACGGCCGCACCTTCACGAACGGGTAGACGACGAGGTAGGGGAGGCCGTGCGGCGTGATCTTCCGCGCCTTGCGCGCGCTCGTGTACTGCGAGGCCTTCGTCGTCGCGAGGTACGAGTACGGGGTCTCTAGCCAGCCGGCGAGCGGTGTCGCGTTGAGCGCGGCGCCGAGCTCGCCGAGGGCGTCGTAGCGCTCGGTGATCTTCCAGAGGAAGAAGTCCGTCTCCGGGCGCACGCCCGTGGTCGTGTACGCGCGCAGGTGCTCGAAGCGGTCGGAGAAGTCCTCGACGGTCTCGGCGAAGGCGTCCTTTCCGGCCTGGCGCTCCTCGACCGGGAGCCGCCGCCAGGCGGGGTCGACACGGAAGAACGTGTAGGCGACGTACTGGCCCTCCACGGCTCTGATGCTAGCTACGGCAGAGGGAGGATCACGACGGCGGACGGGCCGGCGTTCATCGCGGCCTGCACCGTCAGCCGGATGCGGTACTTCCCGGTCGGGCCGTGCTTCGGCACCGCCAGCGAGGTCGCCTTCGCGCCGCCCGTGAGCTGGCCGCGCAGCGTCGTGACGAGGTGGCCCGGCAGCTCGAAGAGCTGCGCGACGTAGCGCGCGTCGAGGTCGGACGAAAGGCTCAGGGTCCCGCCGCGCAGCCGGGCGACCGGCTTCGGCGTCAGCTTCAGCCCGGGGCAGCGGGCGACGACGCCGCGGTGCGCCTCCTGGAACGCGAGCCTCGTCGCGGCGAGGCTCGTCTTCGGCGTGCCGTCGGGGTAGTAGAGGCCGGACTGCCAGGCGGCGAGGTTGGTCTCGTCGACCGAGTGGAAGACGAAGAACGCCTCGACCGTCGGCTCGCAGAACGCCAGCTGGACGGCCTGCGTGTAGTAGAGCGACTGCGTCTCCTCCGGCACCGGCCTCGTCAGCGCGGTCTGCTCCGTTCCTGTGTAGAGCGACGCCTTCTCCGGCGGGATCACAGACTGGACGCCGAACTCGTCGTAGACGACCGGCAGCGTCGAGCCGGCCTGGCCGGTGCCGTCGAAGGCCTTGCCGAGCAGGGCGACGAGCTTGCCGTAGTCGCCGATCGAGACGGTCGAGGAGTTCGGGTGCAGCGTCGTCGCGGGA
>JAFAIV010000291.1 GCA_019236545.1 Actinomycetota bacterium
GACGATCAGGTCGACCTCGCCGCGGGCCATCATCGAGGCGGCGGCGGAGTCGGGGATGACGGCGTGCGGGATGCCCGCGGCCTCGAGCTCGAACGCGGTCAGGCGCGCGCCCTGGAGGAGCGGCCGGGTCTCGTCGACGAGGACGCGTTCGAGAAGGCCGCGCTCGGCGGCGGCGCGGAGGGCGCCGACCGCGGAGCCGTAACCGCCGGTCGCGAGCCCGCCCGCGTTGCAGTGCGTCAGGGCGCGTGTCCCGGGCGCGAAGAGCTCGGCGGCGTGAGCCGCCATGCGGCGGCAGCGGTCGACCTCGGCCTCGTGGAGCGCGCGGGCGCGCTCGGGCGTGGGGTCGTCGCGCATCTGCGCGAGCGCCCACGGGAGGTTCACGGCCGTCGGCCGCGACTCGAAGAGGATCCGCTCCGCCTCGGCGAGGTCGTCGCCGCGGAGCGCGGCGAGCGCCAACCCGTAGGCGGCGGCGACGCCGATCGCCGGGGCGCCGCGGACGGTCATGTTCCGGATCGCCTCCGCGAGCTCCGGGATCGTCCGGCACTCGACGTGGACGACCTCCTCGGGAAGGCGGCGCTGGTCGAGGAGGACGACCGCCGGGCCGTCCTCCTCGAGTCGCGCGATCTGCTCCGGCTCGAGCTCCAGGCTCAGGTGCCCTCGTCCCACGAGGCGAGGTACTTGGCCTGCTCCTCGGTGAGCTTGTCGATCTCGACGCCCATCGTCGCCAGCTTGAGGCGGGCGATCTCGCGGTCGATCTCGGCCGGCACCGGGTACACCTTCCGCTCGAGCTCGCCCGCGTGGCGCGTGGCGTACTCGAGGCCGAGGGCCTGGTTTGCGAAGGACATGTCCATCACGAGCGCCGGGTGCCCCTCCGCCGCGGCGAGGTTCACGAGGCGGCCGTCGGCGACGAGGTACAGCCGCCGACCGTCCGCGAGCGTGAACTCCTCGACGAACTCGCGCGCCATCCGCGTCTCCACCGCCAGGTCGCGCAGCGCCGGGATCTCGATCTCGACGTTGAAGTGGCCGGTGTTGGAGAGGATCGCGCCGTCCTTCATGCGCTCCATGTGCGAGCGGGCGATCACGTGCTTGTCGCCGGTCGCGGTGCAGAAGATGTCGCCGATGGCGGCCGCCTGCGCGATCGGGAGCACCTCGAAGCCGTCCATCGACGCCTCGAGCGCCCGCATCGGGTCGACCTCGGTGACGACGACGTGAGCGCCCATCCCGCGGGCCCGCGAGGCGACGCCGCGCCCGACCCAGCCGTACCCGGCGACGACGAAGACCTTGCCGGCGAGCAGGACGTTCGTCGCGCGGATGATCCCGTCGATCGTCGACTGGCCGGTGCCGTACCGGTTGTCGAACATGTGCTTCGTCATCGCCTCGTTGACGGCGATGATCGGGAAGCCGAGCTTGCCCTCGGCCTCGAGCGCCTTCAGGCGGATGACGCCGGTGGTCGTCTCCTCGGTGCCGGCGATGATGTCGCCGAGCTGCTCGCGCCGCGCCGAGTGGAGCACGCCGATCACGTCGGCGCCGTCGTCCATCGTGAAGTGCGGCTTGTGGTCGACGGCCGCCTCGATGTGCGCGTAGTACGTGTCGTTGTCCTCGCCCTTGATGGCGAAGCAGGAGATGTCGTACTCGTCGACGAGCGCTGCGGCGACGTCGTCCTGCGTCGAGAGCGGGTTCGACGCGCACAAGACGACGTCGGCGCCGCCCGCCTTGAGCGTCCGCATCAGGTTCGCCGTCTCCGTCGTCACGTGGAGACAGGCGGACACGCGGTAGCCGGTGAGCGGCTGCTCGCGCTCGAAGCGCTCGCGGATCGCGGCGAGCACCGGCATCTGCCGGTCGGCCCACTCGATCCGGCGCTTGCCCTCGGCCGAGAGGGCCAGGTCCTTCACGTCGTAGCGCTGGGTTGCTGCCATGGAGTCCTTTCGTGGTTACGCGGCGAGGAGCCGCTCGTGCTTGCGCTGCTCCCACTCGACCCAAGCGAGGTCGTCGGCGCCGGCGAGCCAGCCGTCGACGGCCTTGCGGAGCTCGGGCTCGCGCCTGAGCCGCGCCGCGAAGACGAGGTCGGAGATCTCGAGGCCGAAGCGCCGGCGCAGCTCGGCGAGCGAGCGAAGCTGGTTCAGCTCGCGCAGCCCGTAGAGCCGGTAGCCGCTCGACGCGCGGCGCGGGACGACGAGGCCGTGCTGCTCGAGATAGCGCAGCATCCGTGCCGACCACCCGGTGCGGGCAGCGGCGTCGCCGACCTTCAGTCCGTCCACGGGCAGAACCCTAACACGAAGGTGTTAAGGTTCTGAGGTGCCCTCGCGGCCGTAGGCGTCCTCGAGCCGCACGACGTCGTCGATCTGCGGCGTCGAGACCTCGAGGATCGTCGTGTCCTCGAGCGCCGTGACGCGATGGACGGTGCCGGGCCGGAAGCGGAAGGTCGCGCCGGCGGTGATCACTTCCTTGTTGAGGACGGCACTGCCCGCGTCGCCGAGCTCGAGCTCGGCCCGGCCGCTCTCGACGTGCCAGCTCTCGTCCTTCACGTTGTGGAACTGGAGCGAGAGCGAGTGCCCGGCGCGGACGAAGAGGATCTTCCCCACGTACTGCTCCGCGACGGCCCAGATCAGCTCCCAGCCCCACGGCTTCTCGACGCGCCGCGGCTCGAACGCCCAGCGGTCGAGGCCCTCGAGGTTCGGCGACTCGGCGGTCACGCGACCCTCCGCCGCGGCCGCCACTCGGGATGCTCCTCCATGTACGCCTCCGCCTTCTTCAGGTCCTTGGGCGTGTTGACGGTGAGCCAGACGCCGGTGTGCCGGAAGCCGCGGAGCCGGCCCTCCGCCGCGAGCTCCGGGAACGTCGAGGTCTCGTGGTCGCCACGCTCGGGAAAGCGCGCGAGCGCGTCCTCGCCGAGGACGTAGACGCCGGAGTTGACCCAGTCGTCGAGGAGCGGCGCCTCCCGGAAGCCCGTCACGGTGCCGTCGTCTTCGAGGTCGACGACGCCGAACGGGGAGCGCACCTGCGCGACGACGATCGTCGCAGCGGCGCCGCTCTCGCCGTGCTCCGCGAGCAGGCGGCCGTAGTCGACGTCCAGCAGCTCGTCGCCGTTCAGCGCGAGCACCGGCCCCTGCTCGCGCCGGTGCGACGCAGCGAAGCGGAGGCCGCCGCCGCGGCCGAGCGGCTCGGTCTCCCCGACCGGCGCGATCTCCGCGCCGAGCCCGGCGAGCGCGTTCACGAACGCGTCCTCCTGGCCCGCGCGGCAAGCGACCACGATCCGCGTCACGCCGGCGTCGACGAGCCGCGCGACGGTGTACTCCGCGAGCGGGTACCCAGCGACCGGCACGAGCGGCTTCGGCAGTCCCTGCGCCGCCTCGCCCAGCCGTTCCGCCTTGCCCCCCGCGAGGAGCAGGGCCTCCATCAGCGGCGGTACTCCGGATCGAGCTGGCGCGGCTCGCCGTTCGGCGACGCGTGCCGCGGGCGGCCGATGCCCTCGTACTCGAAGCCGGCCAGCACGACCGCCTCCGGATCGAGCAGGTTCCGCCCGTCGACGATCAGCGGGAACGCCATCGCGTCGCGCACCTCGGTCGAGGCGAGGTCGCGCAGCTCCGGCCACTCGGTGACGATCACGGCCGCGTCGGCGTCGCGCACGGCGTCGAGGACGGAGTCCGAGATCTCGACGCCCGGGAGGTCGTCCGGCCGCGCGACGGGATCCCACGCGCGCACCTCGGCGCCCTCGGCGAGCAGCCGGTACGCGATCACGCGGCTCGGCGCCTCCCGCATGTCGTCCGTGTTCGGCTTGAACGCGAGGCCGAGCAGCGCGATCCGGCGGTCGCGGAGCGAGCCGAGCCGCTTCTGCAGCTTCTGGACGACGCGCCGCTTCTGCAGCTCGTTCACCTCCCAGACCGCCTGCAGGAGCAGGAACGGGTAGCCGGAGTTGCCGGCGAGCTGCTTCAGCGCGGTCACGTCCTTCGGGAAGCACGAGCCGCCGAAGCCGATCCCGGCGCGCAGGAAGTGCGGGCCGAGGCGGTGGTCGAGCCCGACGCCCTTGGCGACGTCGACGACGTCGGCGCCGACGAGCTCGCAGACGTTCGCGATCTCGTTGATGAAGCTGATGCGCGTCGAGAGGAAGGCGTTCGCGGCGAGCTTCACGAGCTCCGCCGATGGGACGTCCGTGCGCACGACCTCGCAGTCGATCCCCGTGTGGAGCGCCACCACGCGCTCGGCGTCGTCCGGCTCGAACGCGCCGACGACGATCCGGTCCGGGTTCATGAAGTCGCGGACGGCGCTGCCCTCGGCGAGGAACTCCGGGTTGGAGACGTAGCCGACGTTCTCGAGCCCGCGCGCGTCCAGGCGCGCGCGCACGGCCTCGCCCGTGCCGACGGGGACGGTGCTCTTCATGACGACGAGCGGCCGCCCCGGCACATCCTGCGGGATCTCGTCGATCACCGACCAGACGTAGCGGAGGTCGGCGTCGCCGGAGTACGTCGGCGGCGTCCCAACCGCGACGTAGAGGAAGTCGGAGCCGTCGACGGCGTCGTGGACGTCGAGCGTGAACGTCAGGCGGTCGCGGTTGCGCTCGATCACCTCGTCG
>JAFAIV010000210.1 GCA_019236545.1 Actinomycetota bacterium
TCGCCCCGGAGAGCCCCTGGCTCGGCGTGCTGCTCCCGTACACGCCGCTCCACCATCTCCTCCTCGCGGATGTGGGGGAGGCGCTCGTCATGACGAGTGGGAACCGCTCGGACGAGCCGATCGCGACCGGCGACGACGAGGCGCGCGCGCGGCTCGGCGGGATCGCCGACGCCTTCCTCGGCCACGACCGCCCGATCCACCGACGCTGCGAGGACTCGGTCGTCCGCGCCGCGTTCCCGATCCGCCGCTCGCGCGGCTTCGCGCCCGGCGCGATCCCGCTGCCCGTCGCCGCGCGCCGTCCGATCCTCGGCGTCGGGGGCGAGCTGAAGAGCACGTTCTGTGTGGCGCGCGGCGGCGACGCCTTCCTCTCGCCGCACCTCGGCGACCTCGACGGCGAGCTCGCGTATCGCGCGTTCCGGAACGACATCGGCCTCTACCTCGACACGCTCGGCGTGCGCGCCGACGTGATCGCGCACGACCTCCATCCGGAGTACCTGGCGACGAAGTGGGCGCTCGAGCAGGACGCGGAGCTCGTCGGCGTCCAGCATCACCACGCGCACGCCGCGGCCTGCCTCGCGGAGCATGGCGAGACCGTCACGGCCCTTGCGCTCGTCTTCGACGGCACGGGTTGGGGGACGGACGGGACGATCTGGGGCGGCGAGCTGCTGCGCTGCGACCTCGCGTCGTTCGAGCGGCTCGCGCACTTGCGTCCCGTGCCGCTTCCGGGCGGCGAGGCGGCAATCCGGGAGCCGTGGCGCGTCGCCGCGATGCACCTCGACCGCGCCGGCCTGCCGGTTCCGTGGGCGCGCTGGCGCGAGGCGCGCGCGTCGCTCGACGTCAACGCGCCGCTCTCGTCCGGGATGGGCCGCCTCTTCGACGCCGTCGCCGCCCTGCTCGGCGTCCGCGACGAGGCGACCTACGAGGGCCAGGCCGCGATCGAGCTGGAGCTCCTGGCCGGCGACGTCCAGGCCGCGCCGTACCCGTGGCGGTTCGACGACCCGACCGAGCTTGTAACAGACTGTTACTTGCAGCTTCAGGAGGGACGGCCGCGGGCCGAGATCGCGGCGGCGTTCCACGAGACGATCGCGGTCGCCTCGGCCGAGGCCTGCGCGGAGGCCGCCGATCGCGGCACCGTCGTCCTCTCGGGGGGCAGCTTCCAGAACCTTCGCCTGCTCGCGTCCACGCGCGCCCGGCTCGAGGCGCACGGCTTCCGCGTCCTCACGCACCGCCTCGTCCCGCCGAACGACGGCGGCGTCAGCTACGGCCAGGCCGCCGTCGCGGCAGCGCGAGGCTGAGAGACGGACCCGTCCGAAAGGGACAGTAGGTTGGCGCGGTGCGCCTGCTCGTCGCCCGCTGCGAGGTCCGCTACTCCGGCCGCCTGAGCGCCGTCCTCCCGGAGGCGGTGCGGCTGCTGATCCTCAAGGCGGACGGGTCCGTGCTCGTCCACGACGACGCCGGCGGGTACAAGCCGCTCAACTGGATGACGGCGCCGACCGTCGTCCGGGAGGAGGGCGACCGGCTCGTCGTGACGAAATCGAAGACCGAGGACGTGCTCGAGATCCGGCTCGCCGAGGTGCTCTCGGACGTCGTCCACGACATGGGCGAGTCGGCCGCGCTGCAGAAGGACGGCGTCGAGCGCGACCTGCAGGAGGCGCTTGCGGACGCGCCCTCGGCGCTCGGCGAGGAGCTGGCGCTCGTGCGGCGCGAGTGGCAGACCGAGATCGGCCCGGTCGACCTGATGTGCAAGGACCCGGACGGCGCCTGGGTCGCGGTCGAGATCAAGCGGATCGGGACGATCGAGGCGGTCGAGCAGCTGACGCGCTACCTCGACTTCATCCGCCAGGACCCCGCGAAGTCCGAGTGCCGAGGCATCCTCGCGGCGCAGGTGCTGAAGCCGCAGGCGGTGGCGCTCGCCGAGTCGCGCGGGCTGCGGTGCGCAGAGGTCGACCTCGCCGTCCTCCGCGGCGAGCGCGAGCCGGATCTGACGCTCTTCGCCGCCTAGGCGGCGAGCGCCTCCGTGAGCGCCTCGCGGACGGTCGGGTCCGTCGGCCGCTGAGCGGCGAGGCGCTCGAGGTCGGCGAGCGCGCGGTCACGCTCGCCGACGCGGAGGCGCAGCCTCCCGCGCAGGAAGAGGAGCGGCGCCGGCCCCGTGGCGTCGGGGTCGAGGAGCGCGAGCGCGCGGCCGGCGTCATGGTCGGACAGCCCCGCGGCGAGGATCCAGGCCGCCCGGGAGCGCAGCCAGTCGTGCGCGGCGGCCGCAGCGGCGCTGTCGTCGTCGGCTCCGAGCACCGCCTGCTCGAGCGCGAGGCGCCAGTCGCCGTAGTCCGGCGTCGGGATGCCGGCGAACGTTCCCGCGGGCGGAGCGTTCAGCACGGCGAGCGCCGCCTCGGCAGCGCCGCGTACGTCGGTCCCGAGGGCGCCCTCGGCCAGCGCGAGCAGGAACGGCGCGTCCTGCTCGGCCCCGGCCTCGAGCGCGGCGACGCCGGCCGCGAGCGCG
>JAFAIV010000376.1 GCA_019236545.1 Actinomycetota bacterium
TGCCCGCGGGCTCCATGAAATCGACCTGCGTGTCGACGTCCCAGAGGATCCGCCCGGCCACCGGCTCATTGTGGCGGACGTGGCCGAAAGCGCCTATTCGACGAGGTCGAGGCGAGGATTCTCGCGCAGAGCTCGGCCGAACTTGCCACTCGGCTTGCCGTCTGTCATCACGACGTCGGCGGTGAAGTCGTTCGAGCCGCGGATCAGGGACGAGCCGACGCCGTAGGCGTCCACCGGCACGCCGTTCTCCTCGAACTGGCGGATCTTGTCGACCGTGAAGCCGCCCGAGGCGACGATCCGCACGCGCTCGTGGCCCGCCGCGTCCAGGGCGTCGCGCACCTTGTGCACGAGCCGCTCGTTCACGCCGGTCGGCCGGAAGTCGCCGAGCTCCTGCCACAGGGAACGGTCGACCAGCGACTCCGACGTGTCGAGCCGCACGCCCCAGAGACGGTCACCGAGCGCGTCGGCGACCTCGAGCGCGGTCCGCACCGAGTCGTTCTCGAAATCGACGAGGACGGTGACGTTCATCCCGTCCGGCGCCCACTCCGCGAACTTCCGCGCCGCCAGCACGGTGTCACCGCCGTACGCCGCGATCAGCGAGTGCGGCACCGTCCCGATCCCGCGGCCGCCCCACCACGACGCCTGCTCGTCGCTCGTCACGCCGATCTCGGCGCCGGTGACGAGGCCCGCGACGAACGCCGCGTAGCCGTCGCCCGCCTGGACGCGCTGGTGGTCGTGCCGCGCCGGCATGAAGATGATCGGCTTCCCGTTCGCCGCCTCGAGGACGCGGACGACGTTCGTCGTGATCAGCGTCCGCCGCGCGAGCGTCCCCAGGTACGCGGTCTCGAGATGCGCGAACGCGGTGTAGTCGCCCTCGATCGTCATCACCGGCTCCCACGGCTCGATCCGGTCGCCGTCGTAGAGCGCGTGGATGACGAGGCCGTCGTTCTCGTGCGCGCAGAGCTTGAGGATCGCGATCGCCTCATCCATCCCGCCGAGGTAGGCGTGGTTCTTCTGGAAGACCTGCATCACCACGCGTGGGTGGCGGCCGTCCTCGAGCAGCACCTGGCGCGTGTGGTTGAAGTACGCGTCGGCGTACCAGCCGGCGCGCATCTTCTCGACCGGGAGGTCGAAGACGTCCGGGTCGAGGCGCTGCCTACGCCCTGTGAGCGCCATGCTCGAGCTCGAGGCAGGCCGCGAGCGCGGCCTCGGCGACCTCGAGCTGCTCCTCCGTCGGCTCGGCGGTGGAAAGGCGGTGCTGAAGCTCGTGGCCCGGCTTCGAGAGGGCGCGGGCGAGCGGGTGGGATGGGTGCCGCGTCATCCAGCCGAAGATCTCCGTGGCGGCGCCGATCGCGCCGATCTGTGCGGCCGCGCGCGCATGGTTGCGGGCGCGCTCGGGGGCGAGGCCGGCGAGCAGGTTCCCGGCGGCGGAGGTGACGACGAGCGGGCCGACGAGGTGGCCGCCGCAGCGCTCGTGCTCCTTCTGCGCGGGCTCGCCGTGCTCGTAGGTCCCGATCGAGATGTGCTCGGCGCCGTGGTAGGCGGCGAGATCGGAGCCGCGCAGCGCGAGTACCGCCGGCGCGAGGGAGAGCAGCCCCGAGAGGAGCTCCTGCGCCGCGGGGCGGAGCCGCGACGACTCGCGCAGCGCCTTCACCCCGACGGCGGCGGCGGTCATCGAGACGAGCACCTGCGGGCTCTCCATCGGCAGCCTCGCGGCGGGGAGCTTCCGCTTCACCTGCGGCAGCAGCGCCAGCGCCTCGGCGAGGCGCGCGGGTCCGCGGAGCAGCGGGATCGTGACGTCGGAGGCGCGGAAGCGCTTGCGCGCGGACGCGACCTCGACCCGGCCGTCCTCGTGCCGGATCGCGCACGCCCAGGCCGTCGGGCCGTGGACGAGGACGCCGTTCGGCAGCGCCATCCCGCCGAGCCGGATCTTCGCCTCCGCCATGCGGGAAGGCTAGCGCCCTTCCGCAGCGCGACGGAGCGCCTGCTGGAGCGCCCGAGCGGCCTCCCCGGGGCGGCCGTCGCCCACCCGAGCGCCGTCCAGCTCGACCACCGGCATCACCTCTCGCACCGAGCTGCTGAGGAAGACCTCGTCCGCGGCAGCGACCCGCGCGAGCGGATAGACGCCCTCGCGCGGCTCGTAGCCCGCCTCGCCCGTGAGCTCCCAGAGCGCGGCGCGCGTGACGCCGGCGAGGATCGGCTGCGCGAGCGCAGGGGTCAGGAGCCGACGGCCCTCGCGGAACCAGACGTTGGCGGTCGGCGCCTCGAGCACGACGTCGTCCGCGTCGACGAGCAGCGCGTCGTCGCAGCCGCGCGCGTGGGCCTCGTCCTGCGCGGCGAGGTTCTCGGCGTAGCTCGTCGACTTCGTCGCCGCGAGCCGATGCCCCGGCGCCCAGCGGACGACCGCCACGCGGAAGCCGCGCGCGCGGCGCTCCTCGAGGTCGGGCGGCAGCGTCGAGACGAGGGCGAGGCCGGTCGGCCGCCCGCTCCCCTCGCGCCCGGGCGTCCAGAGGAAGCGTAGGACGGCGTCGGGCGAGCCGCCTCCCGCGACGGCGTCGAGGCCGGCCTGGGCGAGCGCGCCGAGGTCGGGCTCCGGGAGACCGAGCGTCTCCGCCGAGCGGCGCAGCCGCTCCAGGTGAGCCTCCAGCCGGAACGGTCGACCGCCGTAGACGCGCAGCGTCTCGAAGACGGCGCGGCCGCGGAGGAAGCCCTCGTCGTCGGCGTGGAGGACGGGCTCGTCCGGCGGCACGGCGCCGACCCCGAGCCGCTGCACCGCGAGCAGCGTCACGCCGGGACCGGCTCCGGCGCGCCGATCGCGGCGAGGAGCGGCCGCGCCTTCGTCCACGACTCCTCGATCTCGGCGGCCGGGTCGGAGTCCCAGACGATCCCGCCGCCGACCCAGAGGTGGATCCGCCCCTCGGCCACGGCGAAGGTGCGGATCGTCAGCGCGAGGTCGAGGTCCCCGTTCGGCCGGATCTCCCCGAGCGCGCCCATCGCCGCGCCGCGCCCGACCGGCTCCAGCCGCCCGATCAGCGAGCAGGCCGCGAGCTTCGGCGCGCCGGTGACCGAGCCGCCGGGGAACGTCGCCTCGAGGAGCTCGGTCAGCGTCGCGTCCTCGCGCAGGCGTCCCTCGACGGTCGAGACGCGGTGCGTGACGCCGGCCATCCCGCGCTCGGCGAGCAGCTCCGGCCAGCGGACGCTGCCGACCTCGCAGACGCGCGAGAGGTCGTTGCGCTCGAGGTCGACGATCATCACGTGCTCGGCCTGGTCCTTCTCGCCCTCGACGGGGACGCCGGCCGGCCGCGTGCCCTTGACCGGGCACGTCCAGACGCGGCGGCCGCGGCGCGCGAGCAAGAGCTCCGGCGACGCGGACACGACCGCCCAGCCGTCGCCCGCAAGCGCGCGCGGGACGAGCGGACGTAGGTGCGCGAGCGCGGCCGCGAGCCCGTTCGGGTCACCGTCGAAGGGCGCAGAGAGGTGTTGGACGAGGTTGACCTGGTAGACGTCGCCCTCGCGGATCGCCGCGCGGACGGCCTCGACGGCGGCGGCGTAGCTCGCGTCGTCCCAGGTGCGCTCCCAGTCGCCGACCGAGTAGCGGCTCGGCTCGGGCGCAGCAGCATCGGCGGGCTCGATCGAGACGGCGACGGCCGGCAGCGGGCACGGCTCCGGCGCGCCGGTGCGGTGGCAGAGGAGGACTCGCGCGACCCAGCCGTCGCGACCGAAGAACCCGGCGTCGCGCAGCGCCGGCTCGAGGTCGGCGACGCGGTCGAGCTCGAGCCTCACGCGAGGACAGCGTGCGCGGCGTGCCGCAGCCAGCGCACCCCGACCTCGAGATCCGCGACGGGGACGCGCTCGTCCGCCGAGTGCACGAGCGAGTTGACGACGTCGAGCGGCATCTCGCCGGACATCGGGAAGAAGCCGTAGGCGACGGTGCCGAAGGCGTCGCGGAGCCAGTGGCTGTCGGTGAACCCGGCCGTGCACATCGGCGCGGCCTTCGCGCCGGGCTCGACCTCCTCGACGAACGACTCGACCGCGGCCCAGAGCGGCGTGTCGAGTCGCGACCGCGTGCCGCCCTGCGGCTCCTCCCAGAGCAGCTCGTACTCGACGTCGCCGCCGAGGACGGCGCGCAGCATCGGCTCGATGTGCTCCGGGTGCTGGCCGGGCAGGAGACGGCAGTCGACGACGACGTCGCAGACGTGCGGGATGACGTTCCGCTTCAGGGACGCGGAGATCATCGTGGGCGAGAACGTCGGCGCGAGCACGGCCGAGACGATGTCGGCGGCCGGCCCCGACAGCGGACGCACCCGCTCGACGGCGTGGGAGGCGACGGGCGCCTCGCCGAACACCGCGCGCAGGAAGCCCTCGACCTCCGGGCCGAGCTGCGGCTCGGGCCGGTAGGCGGCGAGCCGCTCGATCAGGACGGCCGCCTTGACGAGCGCGTTGTCGGCGATCCCCGGCATCGACGCGTGCCCGGCGCGGCCGCGGACGCGGATCGTGAACGGCGCCGTCCGCTTCTCGGCCGCGGTGGCGAGGTAGACGACCTGGTCGCCGACGAGCATCCGGTCGCCGCCACCCTCGTTGATCGCGTAGTCGCAACGCACCGACTCCGGATGCGCCTCGCAGAGCCAGGAGAGCCCGAAGCCGTCGCCGACCTCCTCGTCGGCGGTCGCGGCGAAGATCAGGTCGCCGGACGGCTCGAACCCCTCGCGCGCGAGCGACGCGATCGCGACCGCGCTCGCCGCGACCTGGCCCTTCATGTCGAGCGCGCCGCGCCCCCAGACCTCGCCGTCGCGCACCTCGCCCGAGAACGGCGGCACCGTCCACTGCGCCGGGTCGGCGAGGACGACGTCGGTATGGGAGAGGAAGAGCAGCGTCGGCCCGCCGCCGCGGCCCGGGAGCCGTGCGACGAGGTTCGCCCGCTCCGGCACGCGCGCGTGGAGCTCGCAGGAGACGCCGTTCTGCTCGAGGTAGTCGCGCAGCAGCTCGGCGGCGGCCGTCTCGTTGCCCGGCGGGTTCGTCGTGTCGACCCGGATCAGGCGCGAGAGCAGGTCGACGGTCTCGTCCCGGAGGCTGGCCGTTGCCACTTGCGGAGCATACTTCGGCCATGTCGGACCTCTTCTCCGACGCCGCGGAGCAGCGAGGCGCGGCGGTCGCGCCGCTCGCGCAGCGGCTGCGCCCGAAGACGCTGGACGAGTTCGTCGGCCAGCAGCACGTCCTCGGGGAGGGCTCGGCGCTGCGGCTCGCGATCGCCGAGGATCGCGTCCGCTCGTCGATCTTCTACGGGCCGCCCGGGAGCGGGAAGACGACGCTGGCCCGCATCGTCGCGGCGTCGACGGGCGCCGGCTTCGAGGAGCTGTCGGCGGTCTCGGCGACGGTGAAGGACGTCCGCGAGGCGATCGCGCGGGCGCGAGAGCGGCTCGGGACGAGCGGACGCCGCACGATCCTCTTCCTCGACGAGATCCACCGCTTCAACAAGGCGCAGCAGGACGCGCTGCTGCCGGCGGTCGAGGACGGGCTGCTGACGCTGATCGGCGCGACCACCGAGAACCCGTACTACGAGGTCAACTCGGCGCTCCTCTCGCGGACCCAGGTCTACGAGCTCGAGCCGCTCGCGCCCGAGGACGTCCAGGAGATCGTCCGCCGCGGCGGGAGCGAGGTCGGCGCGACGCTGAGCGAGGAGATCGTCGAGCTGATCGCGCGGCGGAGCGGCGGCGACGCGCGCTCCGCGCTGAACATCGTCGAGCTCGCGGCGGAGACCGCCCACGGCGCGCCGGTGACGGAGGCGCAGGTCGAGGACGCTGCGCGGAAGCGACCGGTGGTCTACGACAAGGACGCGGACGCGCACTACGACTTCACCTCGGCCTTCATCAAGTCGATGCGCGGGAGCGACCCGGACGCGGCCGTCTACTACCTCGCGGCGATGCTCGAGGGCGGCGAGGACGCGCGCTTCATCGCGCGGCGGATGATCGTGCTCGCCTCCGAGGACATCGGCAACGCCGACCCGCGCGCGCTGACGGTCGCCGTCGCGGCGGCGCAGGCGGTCGAGCACGTCGGGCTGCCGGAGGCGCGCCTCAACCTCGCGCAGGCGGCGATCTACCTCGCGCGGGCGCCGAAGTCGAACGCGAGCTACGTCGCGATCAAGGAGGCCGCCGCCGACGTGAAGGAGCACGGTGCCGTCCGGCCGCCGAAGTCGCTGCGCGACGGGAGCTGGTACGGCCGCCAGCTCGGGCACGGCCAGGGCTACGTCTACCCGCACGACGACCCGCGCGGGTTCGAGGTGAGCTACCTGCCGGAGGATCTGCAGGGCCGCACGTACTACCGGCCGTCCGGGAACGGCGAGGAGAGCGCGGACGAGAACGCCTCGTAGGCGGTGCTCCCGAAGACGGCGAAGATCACCCGCTCGAGCACGCGCGGCTCGAAGGCGCGCGCCTCCGCGACCATCAGCCCGGCGCAGGTGGCCACCGCGAAGCCGCCGACCCCGGTGCCGAAGGCGGGCAGCGCGAGCGAGCGGCAGCCGAGCTCGTCTGCGAGTGCGAGGCAGCTGCGGGTCGTCCGCGAGATCAGGCCGGCGTCCGTCGCCAGGTCCTGGCCCATGGCGGCGCCGTGGATGACGTACCGGGCGCCGAGCCGTCCCGCGGTCGTCGCCACCGCAGACCCGAGCGGAATCGGCCCTTTCGCCACCGCCTCGCGCTCGATCTCCTCGCCGCCGACTCGCTTGAGCGCTCCCGCGACGCCTGCGCCCATCCAGAGGTGGTCGTTCGCGGCGTTGGCGATCGCATCCGCCTCGACCGCGGCGATGTCTCCCTCGCGTACCTCGAGCTCCACGGCGGCAGTATCGTCGCCCCGATGAAGCTGCACGTCTTCGAGTGGGGCGAGCAGGACGCGCCGCCGGTCGTCTGCCTGCACGGCGTCACGGCCCACGGCGAGCGCTACCGGCAGCTCGCGGAGGAGCGCTGGGCGGGCCGGTTCCACGTGCTCGCGCCCGACCTCCGTGGTCATGGCCGCTCCGGTTGGGAGCCGCCGTGGACGTTCGCGCAGCACGTCGAGGACCTCGTCGAGACCTTCGGCTCGCTCGGCCGCGTCGACTGGGTCGGCCACTCCTTCGGCGGGCGGCTGATCCTGGAGCTCGCCGGCCGCCGGCCCGACCTGATCCGCCGCGCCGTCCTGCTCGACCCGGCGATTCAGATCCTCCCGCACGTCGCCGAGTGGGTCGCCGACAGCGAGCGCGCCGATCCCGTCTACGACTCCGTGGAGGCGTACGTCGACAGCCGCGAGGACGCGGGCGGGCTCGATCGCGACCGCGCGCTCCGGGACATGGCGCTGCACATGGAGACGCTCCCGGACGGCCGCGTCCGCCGCCGCACCTCTCAGCCCGCGGTCGTCTCGATCTACGGCGAGCTCGCGTCCGCGCCGCCGTCGCCCGAGACGCTGGCCGCGCCGACGCTCCTCCTCTACGCCCCCGACTACGGGCTCGTCCACGACTCGCACCTGGCCGCGTACCCGGAAGCCGAGGTCGTCGCCGTGCCGGGGATGCACATGGTGATGTGGTCGGAGTTCGGCGCGGTCGCGGACGCGGTCGAGCGCTTCCTGGCCTAGAGGATGCGCGCGCCCAGGGCCGAGGCGACAAGCTCGACGGCGAGCTGGCCGGTCGCGTTCTCGCGGTCGAGGACGGGGTTGACCTCGACGACGTCGAGCGAGTCGGCGAGGCCGGACTCGGCGACGATCTCCATCGCGAGGTGCGCCTCGCGGTAGGAGAGGCCGCCGCGGACGGGTGTGCCGACGCCGGGCGCGTACTCCGGGTCGACGACGTCCATGTCGAGCGAGACGTGGAGGAAGGCGCCGCCGGCGCAGTGGGCGAGCGCCTCGCGCATGCACGGCTCGATCCCGATCCGGTCGATCTCGCTCATCGTGAAGACCTTGGCGCCCAGCCGGCGGAGGAGCTCGCGCTCGCCCTCGTCGAGCGAGCGGACGCCGACGAGCGCGGTGCGCCCGGCCTCGGCGGCTGGGAGGATCCAGCCCTCGCGGGAGAACGCAGGCCCGGCGACGCCGAGCGCGGCGGCGAGCACCATCCCGTGGACGTTCCCGCTCGGCGAGGTCTCCGGCGTGTTGAGGTCGCCGTGCGCGTCGATCCAGATCACGCCGCCCGCGCCGTGGACGGACGCCATGCCTACGAGGGAGCCGAGCGCGACCGAGTGGTCGCCGCCGAGGACGAGCGGAAGCGCCCCGCGCGCGGTCGCGCGGGCGACGCCTTTCCCGACGTCGTCGCAGAGGTCGAGGATCTGGTCGAGGAAGCGGGCGCGGTCGTCGCCCATCGCCGTGGACTCCGCGACCGGGGCGGCGACGTTCCCCAGATCGTCGACTTTCAGGCCGAGCTTCTCGGCGAGGTGCTGCTCGAGACCGGCGTACCGGATCGCCGACGGGCCCATGTCGACTCCCCGCCTGCCGGCTCCGAGGTCGAGCGGCGCGCCGATCACGTCGACCTCCCGCGTGCCCGGTTGCACGGTCACGGCCGCAAGGCTAACGTCCCGGACTTGATGGACTCGCCGGACGCCGCCCACGAATCTCCGGTTCGAGTCCTGATCGCCGACGACGAGGACGACTTCCTCGCGGCCCTGCGACCGCTGATCGACCGGCAGCCCGAGCTGCGCGTGGTGGCGGCCGCGGCGAACGGGCTGGACGCGATCGAGCTCTGCGACGAGCTGGAGCCGGACGCGGTCGTGATCGACCTGCACATGCCGCTCGTGGACGGCGTCACGGCGGTCGCGCGGATGCGGAAGGACCATCCGAGCCTCTGCCTGATCGCACTGACGGGCGACCCGGACCGCGAGCTGCACGACGCGGTGAGCGAGGCGGGCGCCGACGCGGTGCTGCTGAAGAAGGACCTGATGGTCGGCCTCGTCGAGCGCCTGACCGCGGTTCGCACTGGGCTACACTGACGCCTCGCCGGCGGCGAGGTAGCTCAGCTGGTAGAGCACTCGGCTGAAAACCGGGGTGTCGCCGGTTCGAGTCCGGCCCTCGCCACTCTCCTGCGCGTCGAGACTTCCCGCAAAGTGCGGGAATCGCCGCGCGGGGCGCTTGATCCGTCAGCCGCGGGCTTTAGCGTCCGCGTTGCCGGACGTACACATTTCCGAGGGAGGGCAGGAAGCATGAGCACGATTGCGGCGACGCTCGGGCGCGAGGGCGTTCTCGAGCGCTGGTTCCGCTTCGCCGAGCGCGGGACGACGCTCGCGCAGGACACGATGGCGGGTCTCACGACGTTCGTCGTGATGAGCTACATCATCTTCGTCAACCCGTCGATCCTGGCCGGCGTGAAGCCGGTGCACGGGGCGGCGTTGCCGTTCGCCGCAGTCCTGACGAGCACGTGTCTCGTCGCCGGCGTGATGTCGATCCTGATGGGGCTGTCGACGAACTACGCGTACGCGATCGCGCCGGGGATGGGCCTGAACGCTGTCGTCGCGTACGGCCTCGTGGCGAGCGGGAAGGCGAGCTTCCCCGAGGCGATGGGCCTCGTCGTGCTCGAGGGCGTGGCGATGGTGCTGCTCGCGGTGAGCGGGCTGCGCGAGCTGATCTTCCGGGCGATCCCGCTCGAGCTGAAGAAGGCGATCGCGATCGGCATCGGCCTCTTCATCGCGTTCATCGGGCTCTACAACTCCGGGATCATCGCCCAGGATCCGAGCCACGCCACGCCGGTCTCGCTCGGGAGCTTCACGACGTGGCCCGTGTTCGTGACGATCTTCGGCCTCGTGTTCACGTTCGCGCTGCGGGCGATCCGCTTCCGCGGCGACCTGCTCGTCGGGATCGTCGGCACCACGATCCTCGCCACGATCGTGAACAAGGCGACGAACTACTCCGCCTTCGGACACAGCGGCCCGGCGGTGTGGCCCGGCTGGAGCCACCTGTACGCGGCGCCGAACTTCTCGATCATCGGGAACATCTCGATGCACTCGTTCTCGGCCGGCCAGCTCGGGATCGTCGCGTCGCTCGTCTGGGTCTTCTCGCTCTTCCTCTCCGACTTCTTCGACTTCTCGGGAACGAGCATCGGCGTCGGTAAGCAGGCCGGCTACGTCGACAAGGACGGGAACATCCCGAACTTCAAGCGGGCGCTGATCGTCGACGGGTTCGCCGCGATCGG
>JAFAIV010000042.1 GCA_019236545.1 Actinomycetota bacterium
TGCCGCGCCTCGCGATCGAGCCGCCCGAAGACGCAGACGCCGCCGGACGGCAGCCCGGCGGCGTCGCAGTTCCCGCGGAGGTGGGAGGGAGTTAGGCGACGGCAGTCCCCTCAGATCGCGTCGCCGATATTCGTCATCGGCAGCCCGGCCTCCGGGTGAATGCGCGAGCGTAGAATCGCGGCGTGGCCTGGGACGTCCTGACCGACGAGCAGCGCGAGCTGCGCGATCTCGTCCGCACGCTCGCGCGCGAGCGGATCGCGCCCCGCGCCGCGGAGATCGACGAGTCGCACGAGTTCCCGTGGGACGTCGTCGAGCTGTACCGCGAGAACGACATCTTCGGCCTCTTCTTCGAGGAGGAGCACGGCGGCCTCGGGACCGGCGTGCTGCTGTCGCTCGTGGCGATCGAGGAGGTCGCGAAGGTCTGCGCCACGAGCGCGCTGATCCTCGCGGTGCAGGAGCTCGGCTCGCTCGGGATCAAGCTCGCCGGCAACGAGGAGCAGAAGCAGCGGTATCTGCCCAGGCTCGCGAGCGGCGAGTGGCTCGCGGCGTACGCGCTGACGGAGTCCGGCTCCGGCTCGGACTCCGCGGCGATGCGGACGACCGCGCGCCGCGACGGCGACTCCTACGTCCTCGACGGCTCGAAGCGGTTCATCACGAACGCCGGCGTGGCGAGCGTCTACGTCGTCTTCGCCAAGACCGATCCGGAGGCCGGCCATTCCGGGATCAGCGCGTTCGTCGTCGAGGCGGACACGCCCGGGTTCGCCGTGGCCCGCCTCGAGCCGAAGATGGGGATCTCCGGCTCGACGACCGGCGAGCTGACCTTCGACTCGATGCGCGTGCCGGCGGAGAACCTGCTCGGCTCCGAGGGTGAGGGCTTCCGGATCGCGATGCGGATCCTCGACCGGTCGCGGCCGGGCGTCGCGGCGCAGGCGCTCGGGATCGCTCAGGGCGCGACCGACTACGCGCTCGAGTATGCGAAGACGCGCGAGACGATGGGCCGCCCGATCGCGCAGCACCAGCTGATCCAGGCGAAGCTCGCCGACATGGAGACCGAGTGCGAGGCCGCGCGCGGGCTGCTCTATCGCTACGGCCGCATGGTCGACGAGGGCGCCGACGCGGCCGAGCTGACGAAGTCGTCGGCGATGGCGAAGCTCAAGTGCGGCGACGTCGCGATGGCCGTCACGACCGAGGCCGTCCAGATCCTCGGCGGCTACGGCTACATCCGCGAGTACCCCGTGGAGAGGTTCATGCGCGACGCCAAGATCACGCAGATCTACGAGGGCACGCAGGAGATCCAGCGGCTCGTGATCGCGCGCGAGATGCTCAAGGAGTCGCGCGCGTTCCTCCTCGCCGGGGTGGGCTGATGGAGGAGCTCCGCCCCGGTCTCTGGACGTGGACGGCGGAGCATCCGGAGTGGACGCCCGAGCTCGAGTGGGGCCCGGAGGTGCGCTGCTACGCGATCCGCGCCGGTGCGACGACCGTCCTCGTCGACCCGGTCGCGCCCGCGCCCGAGGCCGACGCGATCCTGCTCACCGTGCCGTGGCACCGGCGGAGCGCCGACGAGCTCGGCCTGCCCGTCCTCGACACGCCGCCGCCCGGGATCGAGGCGCGGCCGGGCTTCTTCGCGGAGGAGCGCGCGTACTGGGTGCCGGAGCACCGCGCGCTCGTGCTCGGCGACGCGTGGATGGACGGCAACGTTGCGCCGACCGAGTGGGCGACGGACGACCCGGAGGCGCCGGCGCGGCTGCGCGCGCTGCTCGAGCTCCCGTTCGAGCTCGTCCTGCCGACGCACGGCGAGGTCGCCGACCGCGCGGCGTTCGAGGCCTCGCTGGGCTGATGGACTGGTGGCACGCGATCGACCTGCCGGACGGGTCGGTCACGCCCGGCGGCTGGGACCTCCGACCGACCGCCGCCCGCATCCCATGGCCGGACCTCGACGGCAAGCGCTGCCTCGACGTCGGCACCGCCGACGGCTTCTGGGCGTTCGAGCTCGAGCGCCGCGGTGCCGCCGACGTCCTCGCGACCGACCTTCCCTCGCCGTTCCAGCAGCGCGCGCGGCAGCGCTTCGAGCACGCGCGCGACGCGCTCGGCTCGCGCGTGCGCTACGAGGAGCTCGGCGTTTTCGACCTCGAGGGCGAGTTCGACGTGATCTTCTGCGGGTATGTGCTGCAGATGGTCCGCGACCCCGCCGGCGCGCTCGCCGCGCTGCGTCGCGTCTGCGCCGGGCACCTCCTCCTGATCGAGACGGTCTCGCTGCCGCTCGAGGCGCTGCCTTCACCGCTCGCCCGGCTCGACGCGCGACACGACGGGCGGGAGTGGTTCGTCTTCAACCGCCGCGGCTTGCGGAAGGCGGTCGAGCTCGCGGGCTGGAGGGTCGAGGAGCAGACCGGCGTCCTCCGCGACCACCCCGGGCCGCTGCCGGAGGCGCAGAGGGCGTCCCGGTCCTGGAAGTATCGGATCGGAGCCAGGGGTCGCTCGTGCGCGTTGCGAGCCGCTGCCGCCGGCTCCGCCACGCAACTCTTCGGGAGGGACGGATGAGGCTCGACGGGATCCACCACGTCACGAACATCACCGGCGACGCCCCGCGGAACGTCGAGTGGTACACGGGCACGCTCGGGCTGCGGCTCGTCAAGAAGTCCGTCAACCAGGACGACCCGACCGTCTACCACCTCTTCTACGCCGACGAGCACGGCAGCCCCGGCGCGGACATCACCTTCTTCGAGTACCCGGGGTCCGAGCCCGGCCGCGCGGGCGCAGGGATGATCCACACCGTCGTCTGGCGCGTCGGCTCGCAGGAGGCGCTCGACTTCTGGGCCGACCGCGCCGGCGGCGAGCGCGACGGCGACTCGGTCGTCTTCGCCGACCCGGAGGGGCTGCGCCACCAGCTCGTCGTCGCGTCCGTCCCGGACGAGCCGCTGATCGCCGACCATTCGGAGATCCCGCGCGAGCTCGCGCTGCAGGGGTTCGAGGGCGTGCGCGCGTACGCGCGCGACGCGTCCGTGCGTACCGAGCCGTTCCTCGAGGCCGTCGGCTTCGAGCGGACGGACGACGGCTGGGACACGCGCGGCGACTCCCGCGGCGGCTGGATCCGCTACGAGCCCGCTCCGGTGGAGCCGGGGATCCCGGGCGCCGGCACCGTCCACCACGTCGCCTGGTCGTCGACGATGGACGACCACGAGGCGTGGCAGCGCCGCGTCGCCGAGGCGGGCGGGCGGCCGACGTCGATCATCGACCGCTTCTGGTTCCGCTCGATCTACTTCCGCGAGCCGAGCGGCGTCCTCTTCGAGATC
>JAFAIV010000051.1 GCA_019236545.1 Actinomycetota bacterium
GACCCCGACTGGTTCCTGCGCAGCGGCCGCGCCGCCTACGACGCGATCCTGGAGCACGTCCCGCTCGACGCGATCGACTCCGTCCTCGACTTCGGCTGCGGCTGCGGCCGCGTCACCCGCTGGTGGGGCGACTTCCCGGGAACGGTCGCCGGGAGCGACCTCAGCGCGCCGGCGGTCGAGTGGTGCCGCGCCAACATCCCGTTCGCCCGCTTCGAGACGAACGGGCTCGCGCCGCCGCTCGCGTGCGCGGACGGGAGCTTCGAGCTGGTCTACGCGCTCTCCGTCTTCACCCACCTGACGGAGCCGCTCCAGGTCGCGTGGCGCGACGAGCTCCGTCGCGTGCTCAAGCCAGGGGGACTGCTCCTCTTGACGACGCACGGCCGCTCGTACCTGCAGCGCCTCTCGAACGCCGAGTGCGAGCGCTTCGAGGCGGGCGAGCTCGTCGTCCGTTGGGCAGACATCCCGGGCACGAACCTCTGCAGCGCCTACCACCCGGAGCGCTACCTGCGCGAGACCTTCGCGGCCGGATTCGCGTTTCTGGAATTGGACCCGGAAGGAGCGAAGGGGAACCCGACCCAGGACGTCGTCGTCCTCCGGCGCCAATGAGATGGACGAGCACAGAGCCGAGAGCTGGCTGGAGCTCCAGGAGCTCCTCTTCGCCGACACGTGGAACGACGCCCTCGGCCTCTTCCGGTCGAGCTTCGCGTACCGCGGCTGCTCGCGCGTCGACGTCCCGCTGACCTCGACGCTCGCCCGCCTCGGCGGCGACGGCGACCTCGAGCGGCAGCTGATGCGCGCGTTCCGGAAGTACGCGGCCGCCGACGCCGTGCCGCACGACACGGCCTGGGACTGGCTCGCGCTCGGCCAGCACCACGGCCTCCCCACCCGCCTGCTCGACTGGACGTACTCGCCCTACGTCGCGCTCCACTTCGCGACGCAGAACCTCGACCGCTTCGACCAGGACGGGGCCGTGCTCTGCCTCGACTACGTCCGCGCGCACGAGCTGCTGCCGGACGAGCTGCGCCGGCGGCTCGCGGACGAGGGCGCGAACGTCTTCACGACCGAGCTGCTCGCGGAGGCCGCGCCGGACCTGCGCGACCTCGACCGCGAGGGCGACCCGTTCGTCCTCTTGGTCGAGCCGCCGTCGTTCGACGCGCGCATCGTCAACCAGTACGCGCTCTTCGCCGTCCTCTCGCGCGCGGGGGCGAGCATGGACGACTGGGCGACGGCGCACCCCGACCTGATCAGCCGCGTGATCGTCCCCGCCGAGCTCAAGTGGGAGGTGCGCGACAAGCTCGACCAGGCCAACGTGACCGAGCGCGTCCTCTTCCCCGGGCTCGACGGGATCTCGCGCTGGCTCGGCCGCTACTACCGGCCGCGCGTCAGCGGGTGAGCGTGACCTTGCGGAGGCCGCGCGGCTTGTCGAGGTCGAGGCCGCGCTCCTCCGTCAGCCGCATCGCCGTCACCTGGCCAGGGACGACCGCCGTCAGCGGCGAGAGCCACTCCGGGATCCCCGGCACGAGCGGCAGCCTCGTGTGCGCGCGGCGCAGCGCGGCGCGGACGTCCGAGACGACGATCAGCCTCGCGCCGCGGGCCCGCAGCGGCACGATCACCTCCTCGACGCTCGGCCGCGCCGGCCCGCTCGGCGCCACGACGACGACGGGCCAGCCGGGCTGGATCGCCGCGATCGGGCCGTGCATCAGGTCGGCCGGCGAGTACGCCTCCGTGACGAGGCCGGAGAGCTCCCGGATCTTCAGCGCGATCTCGTAACCGGTGCCGTAGTTGACGCCGCGGGAGACGACCGTCAGCCCGATCGCGTCGCCGTACTCGGCGAGCGGCAGCAATTCGCCCGTCGAGAGGGCGATCTGCGCCGCGAGTGCCTCGGGCATCCGGGCGAGCTCGGCCTGCGCAGCCGCGCCGTCCGCTGCGGCGAACAGGAGCGCGACCGCCCCGAGCGAGTTCATGTACGTCTTCGTCGCGGCGACCGCGTGCTCGGCGCCGGCCTCGAGCGGCAGCACCGCCTCCGCCGTCCGCGCGAGCGGCGAGGACGTGTCGTTGACGAGCGCGAGCGTCGGCCTGCCCTGGTCGCGCGCCTCCGCGAGCACGGCAACCACGTCCGGCGATGCCCCCGACTGGGAGACCCCGACGACGAGGGCGCCGTCGAGGCGCGGCGGCTGGCCGTAGATCGTGTAGAGCGACGGCGTCGCGAACATCACCGGGACCCGGTGCGCGCGCCCGAACAGGTACTGCGCGTAGCGGGCCACGTTGGACGACGACCCGCGCGACGCGATCAGGACGTACTGGACGTCCTTCCGCCGGAAGAGCGCCGACGCCTCGCGGGCCGCGTCGGTCTGGCGGTCGAGCAGCCGCGCGAGCGCTTCCGGCTGCTCGCGGAGCTCAGCCTCGAGCCACGACATCCGGCTCACCCGCGCAGAGGACGGTCGTGATCTCGAGCCGGTCGTCGAGGACGACGACGTCTGCCGGCCCGCCCGGCTCCAGGACGCCGACGTCGTCGCGGCCGATGAACGCCGCAGGGACCGCGGTCGCCGCGCCGACGGCGTCCTCAAGCGGGATGCCGAGCGCGTGCAGGTTCCGCACCGCCTCGATCATCGTCAGCACGGTCCCGGCGAGCGTCCCGTCCTCCCGCTTCGGCGCCGCGCCGTCCTCGAGCTCGACCTCGACGTCGCCGAGGCGGTAGGTGCCGTTGCCCGCGCTCGCGGCGGCGATCGCGTCGGTGACGAGCGTCGTCCGCCCGGCGGCGCACGCCCACACGAGCCGGACGGTCTCGTCCGCCAGGTGGTGTCCGTCCACGATCAGCCCGATGACGACGTCCGGCCGCGTCAGCGCGGCGCCCGCGATGCCGGGGTCGCGCGAGCGGAAGGGCCGCATCGCGTTGAAGACGTGCGTGACGCCGGAGACACCGAGGTCGAACGCCCGATGCGCCTCCTCGGCGGTGGCGTTCGTGTGCCCGGCGGAGACGACGACCCCGCGCTCGCGGAGCCGTGCGATCAGCGCGTCGGAGCCGGTGAGCTCCGGCGCGAGCGTCATCTGCGTCACCGGGCCGGCGTCGAGCAGCCGGTCGAGCAGCGCGACGTCGGGCTCGCGCAGGTGCTCGAGCGGGTGCGTGCCCGGGCGCTCGGGCGAGAGGAACGGCCCCTCGAGGTGAGCGCCGACGATCCGCGGCCCAGCGACCTCCGTGGGGAGGCGGCGCAGCGCGTCGACAGTCGCGGCCTCGGCGGACGTGATGAACGTCGGCTGGTACGCGGTGACCCCGGCGAGCAGGAGCGCCTCTCCCGCGCGCCGGTAGCCGTCCGCGTCCGCCGAGAGGAAGTCGACGCCGCCGTAGCCGTTCACCTGGAGGTCGACGAAGCCGGGGACGGCGATCCCACCGCGGCCCGCGGGTGTCCGGCCGACGTCGACGACGCGCCCGTCGTCGACCTCGACGTCGCCGGCGACGAGCGTCCCGCGAACGAGCGCGGCGTGGACGCCGAGCCTCACGACGCCACCGCCTGCCTGACGGAGCCGCCCGCCGCGTCGAGCCGTTCGCGGGCGGTCGCCGGGTCGACGCCGGTCAGGAGGGAGACCAGCGCGACCCGAGCGTCGCCGCCTGCAGCGGCGAGCGCCTCGTCCACGCGCTCGTCGCTCGCCCCGCTCGCGAGCGCCACGTTGCGGCGCGCGCGGGCGCGGAGCTTCTCGTTGTCGGGCGCCACGCCGATCATCAGCCCGCCGTACGTGCGCCCGAGCCGGATCTGCGTGACGGTCGAGATCGTGTTCAGGATCAGCTTCTGCGCCGTCCCGGCCTTGAGCCGCGTCGAGCCGGCGATCGCCTCGGCGCCGGTGACTGCCTCGACCGCGTGCTCGGCCACCCGCGCGAGCTCGCTGGCCGCGACCGCGGTGACGGCCACCGCCAGCGCGCCCACCTGCACCGCGAGCTCGAGCGCCGCGAGGGCGAACGGCGTCGAGCCGCTGGCGCTGATGGCGACCACGGCGTCCTCAGGCCCGAGGCCGAGCGAGCGGAGCCGGTGCTCGGCGGCGACGCGGTCGTCCTCCCCGGCCTCGCCGTCGGCGACGAGCGCGAGCACCTCGCCGGGAGCGGCGCCGAACGTCGGGCCGACCTCCGCTGCGTCGAGCGCCGCGAGCGCGCCGGACGTCCCGGCACCTGCGTAGATCAGCCGGCCGCCCCGCTGCATCCGCTCCGCGATCGCGTCGATCGCGGCGGCGAGCGCGTCCCCGGCGTCGGCGACGGCGGCGGGAACGGAGGCGTCCTCCTCGTTCAGGAGCCGGACGAGCTCGCGCGTCGAGCGGAGGTCGAGGTCGGCGAACCGGGCCGGAGCGGCCTCGGTGGGGCGCTGCGGCCGCTGCGTGAGCGCGGCGCTGACGGCCTCCCAGACCGCGGGAGCGTCCGGCGTGGCGAGGTGCGTCATCCAGCGGCACGCCTCGTAGCCCCACGTCCAGACGTCGTCGACTCCCTCCTCGCGCGCGGCGTGGACCGCGTCCTCGAGCTCGGGGATCTCGTCGGCCGTCAGGCCGAAGCTCGGCACCCAGAGCTGGGCGGAGACGCCGTGGCGGTCGGCCGTCTCGCGCAGCAGCTTCGCGAAGCGGCGGACGAAGGGGCCGGCCGCCTCGCCCCAGTGCTTCCAGTACGGGTCGGTCACGAAGGTCGTCAGGCCGGGGAGCGACGCGACGCTGTCCCAGTCGGAGATCCCGTGCGGCCCGTCGGTGGCCGGCAGGAGGCAGACGGCGCTGCGGCCGCCCCGCGAGGCGACGTGCGCGACCATCTCGCGGAGGAAGTCGACGACCGACGCCTCGCGGAACGCCTGCGCCTCCGGCGTCAGCTCCCGCGGCAGGTCGCCGCCGAAGCGCTCCGCGCAGTGCGCGCAGCGGCACGTCCAGCGCGCGGGGTCGTCGATGCCGACGTGCGCCGGCACCATCCACGCCGGCTCGTCCCAGAAGACCTGGTCGACGCCGCACTCGAGCACCCAGTCCGCCCAGCCGGCGCAGAAGGCCCGGTAGGCCGGGCTGTTGAGGCAGGCGCCCGCGACGCGGCGGCCGTCGTCGAGCACCTGGCACTCCTCGGGATGCCACGTCACCCAGCGGCTCTCCGCCTCGCCCCCGAAGGTCCGGCCCAGCCCCCACGGGCTCGCCTGGACGGTCAGCCCCTCGGCGTGCGAGGCCGCGACGAGGTCGGCCATCGTCCCGCGGTAGTAGGCGAAGTCGTTCTCCGAGAACGTGTGGAGGACGCCGGTGTAGCCGCGCGCGGCCAGGTCGGCCATGTCGCGGCGAACGTGGCGCGGGATGCGAACCCCGAAGTAGGAGCATCCCGCGCTCATGGCTCGATCCAATCACACATCGCAGAAGTGGTCAATACCACTTATCCGCGGACGGCGCCCGCGGTCAGACCGAAGGCGATCTTGCGCTGGACGAGCAGGAAGAAGATCACGACGGGGATCGCCGTCAGCGTCGACGCGGCCATCAGCGCGCCCCAGTCGGTGTTCCGGCTCGTGCCGAGGAAGTACGAGAGCCAGACCGTCAGCGTCTGCTTCGCGCCGTCGTTCAGGAGCACGCGCGCGTAGATGTACTCGTTCCAGCTCGTGATGAACGCGAAGACCGACGTCGCCACGAGGCCGGGCGCGACGAGCGGCAGCAGGATCCGGGCGAAGGCGCCGAGGCGCGTGCTCCCGTCCACCATCGCCGCCTCCTCGAGATCCTTCGGGATGCCGATGATGAAGCCCCGCAGCGTCCAGACGCAGAACGGCAGCGTCGCGCAGACGTAGACGATCACGACGCCCGAGAGGACGTTCACCTGGTGGTAGCGGGCGAGCAGCACGTAGAGCGGGATGATCAGCCCGACGCCCGGGATCATCTGGACGCCGATCACGATCACGATGAAGAGCTTCCGCCCGGTGAACCGGTACTTCGCCAGGGCGACCGCTGCGAGGAACGCGAGCGCCATCGCGATGCCGACGGTGGCGAGCACGACGATGACGCTGTTCTTCACGTCCGTCCAGAAGAACGGCTTCGCGATCGCGTCGCGGAAGTGCTGCAGCGTCGGGTGGCCGGGGAACCAGGTCGGGTTGACGCCGTTGATCTGGTCCTCCGGCTTGAACGCGGTCGAGATCATCCAGAAGACCGGGAAGACCATGACGACGAAGAGCACGACGCCGACGGCGTTCCACGTGCCGCGGCGGAGGACGCGGACGCTCATGCCGGCTCGTCGCCGATCCGCACCATGCGGCGCACGTAGACGACGCTGAGCGCCGCGACGATCACGAGCATCAGCAGCGAGATCGCCGCGCCGCGCCCGAAGTCGCTCGCGAACCACCCCTGCTCGAAGAGGTAGATCGCCATCAGGTAGTTCGACGGGTTCACGTGCGCCTGACCGATGAGGAGGTACGGCTGCGTGAAGACGCCGAAGTCCCAGAGGATCGACAGGCTCGTGAGGATGAGCAGGACGGGCGTGATGATCGGCAGCGTCACGTCCTTGAAGACGCGCCAGCCGCGGGCGCCGTCCATCTCGGCGGCCTCGACGAGCTCGCGCGGCACCTGCGACAGCGCGGCGTAGAGCGTGATCGCGACGAACGGCAGCGCGCCCCAGACGATCAGCGTCGTCACCATCGCGAGCTGCGAGAACGGGGTCGCGTACCAGTTGTGCTGGAAGAAGTTCCCGAGGTGGAGCTCGCTCAGGACGTAGTTGACGACGCCGTTCTGGACGTTCGTCATCCAGTACCAGACCTGCACCGCGACGACCTGCGGCATCGACCAGACGAGGACGAGGCCGGCGGTCAGGAGCAGCCGCACCCAGCCGCTGACGCGCACGAGCAGGAGGGCGAGCAGCGTCCCGAGCACGATCGTCAGGCCGACGTTGGCGACCGTGAACACGACCGTCCGCAGCAGCGTGTGCCAGAAGACCGTGTCGTGGAGGACGCTGCGGTAGTTGGCGAGCCCGATGTCGACGCCCGCGTGCCGGATCAGCTCGAAGAGGCCGTACTTCTCGAACGAGAGCCGGACGAGGCTGTAGATCGGGTAGCCGAGGATCGCGCCGAGCACCGCGACGACCGGCGCGACCAGGAGATACGGGACGGAGGCGGCGCCGACGCGACGCCAGGTGAGCGGCCGCCGCCGAGACCATCCTGAGACGGTCTCGGCGGCGACTCCCATGCTCGGGGCCCTACTGCTCAGCGGGCCTGCCTACGGCTGGTTGAGAACCGAGGCGATGTTGTCGCTGGCGGAGGAAGCGGCCTGCTGGACCGACAGCTTCCCGGTGAGGATCTGGGCCAGCATGTTGCGGAGGATATTGCCGTTCTCCACGTCCACCCAGTGCTTCGCGGCGGGGACGAACCAGCTCCGGGCCGCCGCCCGCTCGTTCACGCTCGTGCCGAGCAGGTTGGTGGCGTTCGGGATGTTGCCCTTCGCCTGCAGGGCCTTCTCGCTCGTCGTGCTCGTGAAGTCCGCGATCCACTGGATCGCCTGCGCCTGGCTCTTGCTCGGCGCCGGCACGGCCAGGTCGGAGCCGCCGAGGAAGCCCGGCATCGGCTGGCCGTCGACGTGGCTCGGCATCACGAACTGCGCAGTCACGCTCTTGTACTTCGTGCCGACGCAGCAGCTGTACCAGCCCGGCCCGAAGATCGCGGCCGCGCGGCCCTGCGAGAACACGTCGTAGGGAGCGGGATGCGCCTCGTCGAGCGTCGCCGCCGAGGCGGGAGCCGTCGAGGAGAAGAACTGCTTGAACGCGTTCAGGCCGGCCACCGACGCCTTCGACCCGAGCGCGCCCTGCCACTTGCCGGCGTGGGTCGTGGCGATCGAGCCGCCGAAGTCGTAGACGAAGCTGAGCGCGCTGTACCAGTCGGTGCCCGCGAGGTACACCGGGGTGAAGCCCTTCACGCCCTTGTTCGCCGCGGCGACCTTCTGGGCGTCCGCCATGAACTGCTCGAGGCTGGTCGGCGCCTTCGTGATGCCGGCCTTCTTGAACAGGTCGGTGCGGTAGGTGACGACGCGCGAGCCCGCGTAGTACGGGACGCCGTAGACCTTGCCCTGGTACTGCCCGGACTTCGCCAGGCCCGAGAGCCAGGTGCCGGAGTTCTCGAACTTGCTCTTGTTCGACGTCAGGTCGGCGAAGGCGCCCGCCGCCATGTACTTCGTCATCTCGGTGTTGCCCATCTCGATGACGTCCGGCGTGGTGCCGCCCGCGAGGGTGGCGTCGAACTTCTGCAGGTGGTCGCCCCAGTTCTGGTACTGGACGTCGACCGTCCAGCCGGGGTTCTGCTGCTGGAACTGCTGGTTGGCCGCGGCGACGACGTCCGGCCAACCGGACTGCGCGTCGACCTGCAGCCAGACCGTCAGCTTGTTGGCCTGAGCCCGGTTGGCGCCCGCGTTGGCCGTCGCGGCGACGACCCCGAGCGCGACGACCGCGAGGGTCGCCACGAGAGCCCGTGATCTCATACAAGTCTCCTCGAGCCGTCGACGCGCGACCGAAGCTCGCCCGTGTGGCCGCCGGGCCGGAAGAATCCGCCGGTCGAAGCGCCGAGTGGTAAGTACCAATTGGCCACAGCGGCAATGTCCCACACAAGACCACCCCTGTCAAGGGGTTGGGGCCAACTGGTTACGACGGCGTGAGCTCGGAGACGATCCTGTAGCGATCGCCGCGGTAGATCGAGTGGACGAACTCGAGAGTCCGGTCGTCCGCGTCGCGGCTCGTGCGCTCGAACAGGAACGCCGGCGAGTGGAGCGGCACGCCGAGCGCGGCCGACTCCTCCTCGTTTGTCACGGTCGGTTCGATCGCCTGCGTGGCGCTCGCGATCTCGACGCCGTACTTGCGCCGGAGCAGCTCGTAGAAGGAGCCCTCGAGCTCGTTCGGCGCGATCCCGGGCACGACCCCGGCGGGGATGTGGAGCGTCTCGATCGCCATCGAGACGCCGTCCGCGAGGCGGAGGCGCTTGACGACGACGATCTCGTCGCCAGGGGAAACATGCAGGAAACGGCCGAGTCTCGCGCCCGCGAGCTGGCGCGTGAGCGACAGCGTCCGGCTGCCCGGGACCATCCCTCGACGGCGCATGTCCTCGCTGAACGAGGTCATGGTCAGCTCTTGCGAGATCTTCGGCTGCTGGACGTACGTGCCGCTGCCGCGCCGGCGGACGAGGTAGCCCTCGCGGGCAAGGTCGTCGAGCGCGGCGCGCACCGTCAAGCGGGAGACGCCCAGGTCGGCGCTGAGCTGCCGCTCGGAGGGGATCGCGGTGCCGACGCCGAGCCGCTGGATCAGCTCGAGCACCTGCTGCCGCGCGGCGCTCTGTTTCGTGATCTTCGGCTGGGCTCCCGCCAGTTCCATGCCGTCCTCGACTGTAGCGACGGCGAGGGAAGTGGTCAATGCCATTGCGGATCCGGTGACGGTCCGGTATAGATCCTCTCAGCGTGGGACAGATCGTCCTCGACAACGTCTCGAAGGTCTACGCCGGCGGCGTGCTCGCGGTCGACCACGTCTCGCTCGAGATCGCCGGCGGGGAGTTCCTCGTCCTCGTCGGCCCGTCCGGGTGCGGCAAGTCGACGCTCCTGCGGATGATCGCGGGGCTCGAGGAGGTCACGGACGGCTCGATCTCGATCGACGGTGAGGAGGTCACCGACCTGCCGCCGCGGGCGCGCGACATCGCGATGGTCTTCCAGACCTATGCCCTCTACCCGCATATGACCGTGCGCGAGAACCTCGGCTACGGCCTCAAGGTGCGGAAGACGCCGAAGCGCGAGGTCGCTGAGCGCGTCGAGAAGGTCGCCGAGATGCTCGGCCTCGAGAAGCTGCTCGACCGCAAGCCGGCGGCGCTGTCCGGTGGCCAGCGGCAGCGCGTTGCCATGGGCCGCGCCATCGTCCGCCACCCGAAGGCGTTCCTGATGGACGAGCCGCTCTCGAACCTCGACGCGAAGCTCCGCGTCAGCATGCGCGCCCAGCTCGCCGCGCTCCACGGCCGGCTCGGGACGACGACGATCTACGTCACGCACGACCAGATCGAGGCGATGACGCTGGGGCAGCGCGTCGCCGTCATGCGCGAGGGGCGCATCCAACAGGTGGACACGCCGCAGGCGCTCTACTCCCGGCCTGCGAACCTCTTCGTCGCCGCTTTCATCGGCTCGCCCGCCATGAACCTCGTCGAGGCTGAGATCGCCGACGGCGAGCTGCAGTTCGCGGGCTTCCGGATCCCCCTGCCGCCCGACGCG
>JAFAIV010000175.1 GCA_019236545.1 Actinomycetota bacterium
GAAGAGCACGGGTTCGTTCGGGTAGACGTGCTCCTCCATGAACGCGCGCACCGCGGCGCGGCGCTCGACGATCGGTTCCGGGATGACAACGCTCACGGGCACGGCGATGATCGCAGACGTGCGGGAGCCGTTCCAGCGGGGAATCGCTGATCTGCTCGGCCGCGAGGTCGAGATCTCGGAGCCGGTGCTCCTGGCCGGCGGCGCGTCGAAGGAGGCCTGGTCGGTCGACGCGGACGGCGAGCCGCTGCTCGTCCGGCGCGCGGCGGTCGGCGTCATCCACCGGCACACGCTCTCGCTGCGCGACGAGTACGCGATCCTCGAGGTGGCACACGCGGCGGGCGTGAAGGTGCCGCGGCCGTATGGCTACCTCGCCGATCTCGCCGGGCGCGAGGCGTTCGTCATGGAGCGGCTCGAGGGCGAGACGATCGGCCGTCGGATCGTCCAGCGCCCGGAGCTCGAGCGCGCACGGGAGGCGCTGCCGATCCAGCTCGCCGAGGAGATCGCGAAGATCCACGCCATCCCGCTCGCGGAGGTGCCGTTCCTCGAGGAAGCGCGACTGGAGCGGATGGTCGAGGAGCTGGACGACTTCGGCGAGCCGCACCCGGCGATCGAGCTCGGCCTCTGGTGGTTGCGCGAGAACCGCCCACCCGCGCGGCCGCACGTGCTCGTGCACGGGGACTTCCGGATCGGCAACGTCGTCGTCGGGCCCGAGGGGCTGCGCGGCGTCCTCGACTGGGAGTTCGCGCACCTCGACGAGCCGGTGCGCGACCTCGCGTTCGGCCTCGTCCGGGCGTGGCGGTTCGGCGTGGACGACAAGCGCCTCGGCGGCGTGGGCGACGCCGAGCCCTACCTCGAGCGCTACAACGAGCTGACGGGCTTCGACGTCCGGCCGGAGGAGCTCGACTACTGGGAGGTCGCGGGCAACGTCGGCTGGGCGATCGGCTGCCTGACCCAGGCGCAGCGGCACCTCAGCGGCCAGGACCGCAGCGTCGAGCTCGCGATCCTCGGGAGGCTCGGAGCCGAGGTCGAGTACGAGATCCTCCACCTGCTCGAGCGAAAGGGCGTGACGTGAGCGACCGGCCCACCGCGCAGGAGCTCGCCGAGGCGATCCAGGAGTTCCTCGCCTCCGAGATCCTTCCCACCGTCTCCGACCACCGGCTGCGCTTCCGGACGCTCGTGGCGATGAACGCGCTCGGGATCGTCTACCGCGAGCTCGCGAAGCTGCCGCCGGAGCACGACGCCGAGCAGCGTGAGCTCGCCGCGCGGATCCGCGCGGGCGACGTGCCCGCGGGGACGCTCGCGCGCGTGAAGGCGGATGCCGAGGCCCGGCTCCTCGTCGCGTCGCCGCAGTACCTCGAGCGCTACCGCTGAGTTTCCGCCGCGGCAGCGGTCTGAGCGGCACCACCACCCAGAAGGAGCCATTCCCGTGGACTACAAGCTCGAGCTCGTCCTGCTGCCGGTCGCGGACGTCGCCCGCGCGAAGGACTTCTACATCGGCCGTCTCGGCTGGGGCGAGATCGTCGACTGGCAGCGGGACGAGGAGTTCCGCGTCGTCCAGGCGAACCCGCCCGGCTCGGAGTGCGCGATCGGCTTCGGGATCGGCCTCGGCGTCGTCGCCGAGCCGGGAATCTTCCGCGGCCTGCACCTCGTCGTCACCGACATCGTCGCCGCCTGCGACGACCTCGCCTCCCGCGGCGTCGAGGTCGGCCCGATGCGGCACATGCTCGACGACGGCTGGCACGACGGGCCGCACCCCGAGCGCCGGGACTACAACACGTTCGCCGAGTTCTCCGACCCCGACGGCAACACCTGGCTCCTCCAGGAGCGCGGCTACACCGGCTAGACGAAGGCGCTCTCGCCGGTCAGGGCCCGCCCGATCAGGAGCTTCTGGATCTGGCTCGTGCCTTCGTAGAGCGTGCTGACGCGCGCGTCGCGGAGGTACTTCTGCACCGGGAACTCGTCGATGTAGCCGTAGCCCCCGTGCACCTGCACGGCGGCGTTCGCGGCTCGGACGGCGACCTCGCTCGCGTAGTACTTCGCCTGCGACGCCGCCAGCGTGTACGGCTCGCCCGCGTCGGCGAGCGCCGCGGCGCGCCACGCCATCAGCCGCGCCGCCTCGGTCTCGACGGCCATGTCCGCGAGCAGCTCCTGGACGAGCTGGTGCTGCGCGATCGCCGGCTTGAACTGCGTCCGCTCGCCCGCGTACCGCAACGACGCGTCGAGGCAGCCCTGCGCGATCCCGACCGAGCCCGCCGCGAGCGAGATCCGGCCGTTGTCGAGGGCGGACATGGCGACCTTGAAGCCGGCGCCCTCGTCGCCGAGCCGCGCGGAGTCCGGCACCCGCACGCCGTCGAGGAAGAGCTCCGCCGTGTCCTGCGCCCGCAGGCCGAGCTTGCCGTCGATCTTCCGTGAGCTGAACCCGTCGGACGCGGTCGGCACGAGGAAGCACGTGATCCCGCGCGGGCCCTCGCCGCCGGTGCGCGCGAACACGAGCGCGACGCCGGCCCACGAGCCGAGCGTGATGAAGATCTTGGAGCCGGAGATGACCCAGTCGTCGCCGTCGCGCTCCGCGCGCGTCACGAGCGACGACGGGTCCGACCCCGCGCCCGGCTCAGTGAGCGCGTAGCAGCCGAGCGCCTCGCCCGAGCACATCCGCGGCAGCCACTCCGCCTTCTGCTCGTCCGTCCCCCACTTCGCGATCGTCTTGCCGGCGAGGCCGTTGTTCACCGACGCGATCCCGCGCACCGACGAGTCCGCCTTGCCGAGCTCCTCCATGACGAGGCAGTACGAGATCGTGTCGAGGCCGAGGCCGCCGTACTCCTCGGGCAGCGCGGCGCCGAGGAACCCCACCTCGGCCAGCTTCGGGACGATCCCCGGGTCCATCCGCTCGCTGCGGTCCCAGTCGCGGGCGTACGGGACGATCTCGCGCGCGCAGAACTCGCGCGCCGTCTCGCGGATGAGCAGTTGTTCCTCGGTGAGCGTGAAGTCCATGCGCGTATTCTCTCGCCGTGCCCGATCTGAGTGGGAAGACAGCGATCGTGACCGGCGCGGGCCGCGGGATCGGCCGCGCGCACGCGCT
>JAFAIV010000260.1 GCA_019236545.1 Actinomycetota bacterium
CGACGCATCCTCGGGAAACACGAGTACTTCGCCGAGCCCGATAGGCCAGAGTGGGGTGCTTTCCACGCTGACGATCCCGAAGCTTCGGCGCTTGTTTACCGGCGCCTGCTTGGTTGAGCGCGAGCCCGCACCAGTGCCTGATGCGCCCTTCGCCCCGTCGGGCTAGGCCGCGACGTCCTCGACCACGACCGACGGCTCCGCGTCCTCGCCGGCCGCGCGCGCCCCTGCCGTCTCGCGCAGCGGGACGTCCCGCAGCAGCCAACTGAGCCCGAACGCGACGACCATCACGCCCGACGCGGTAAGGAAGACGGGATGGAGGGCGACCGCGACGGCGGTGATGTAGAGCTCGTGGATGGCCGCCGGGAGGTGGGCGACGATCGCGGGTGACGCGTGCGCGGGCGCGTGCGCGCCGGGCGGGAGGCGGTGGGCGAGCTGGCGGCCGAGCTCGTTCGTGAAGATCGCGCCGAAGACCGAGACGCCGATCGAGCCGCCGACCTGCCGGAACAGCGTCGCGCCGGAGGTGGCGACGCCGAGGAGCCGGTAGTCGACCGAGTTCTGCGCGACGAGGACGAGCACCTGCATCACGAGCCCGAGCCCGAGGCCGAGCAGGAGCATGTACCCGGCGGCCGTGCCGGTCGACGTCCCGACGTCCAGCGTCGAGAGCAGGTAGAGCGCGACGGTGGCGATCGCCGTCCCGACGATCGGGAAGACGCGGTAGCGCCCGTAGCGCGAGATCAGGAGGCCGCTCCCGGTCGACGTCACGAGGACGCCGGCCATCATCGGCGTCATCAGCAGCCCGGACTGCGTCGCCGTGTGGCCCTTGACGATCTGCAGGTAGATCGGGATGAACGTCACCGAGCCGAAGAGCGCGAAGCCGATCACGAAGCCGATCGAGACGGACGTCCGGAAGATCGCGTTTCGGAAGAGCTCCTGCGGGAGGATCGGCTCGGCGGCGCGCGACTCGACGAGCGGGAACAGGAGCAGCAGCGCGATCCCGAGGGCGAGGCCGGCGAGCATCCCAGGTGCAGTCCACGAGTAGCTCGAGCCGCCGAGGCTCGTGTAGAGGATCACCCCGGACAGGCCTGCGGCAAGGACGATCGTTCCGAGCCAGTCGATCGCATGCCGCTTCGTCACCTGCCGCTGGTGGAACGCGGCGGCGATCACGGCGAGCGCGAGGAGGCCGAACGGGAGGTTGATGTAGAAGATCCAGCGCCACGAGAGGTTGTCGACGAAGAAGCCGCCGAGCAGCGGGCCTGCGACGACCGAGACGCCGAAGACGCCGCCGAAGAGGCCCTGGTAGCGACCGCGCTCGCGCGGCGAGACGAGGTCGCCGACCACCGCCATCGAGACCACGATCAGCCCGCCGCCGCCGAGGCCCTGGATCGCGCGGAACGCGATCAGCTGGCCCATGCTGTGCGCGGCGCCGCAGAGGGCGGAGCCGATCAGGAAGATGACGAGCGCCGCCTGGAGCACGCGCTTCCGGCCGTAGAGGTCGCCGAGCTTCCCGTACAGCGGCCCGACCACCGTCGAGGCGAGCAGGTACGCGGTGACTACCCACGAGAGGTGCGCGAGGCCGCCGAGGTCGCCGACGATCGTCGGCAGCGCGGTCGAGACGATCGTCTGGTCGAGCGACGCGACGAAGAGGACGAGCATGAGCGCGCCGAACGTCAGGCGGCGATCCGAGGTCACGGCTTCCTCCCCGCGTTCGAGGCGACGTACGTCGCCACGGCGTCGATCTGCTTCGGGCTCAGCCGGCCGCCGAAGGACGGCATCCCGCCGCCGCCGTTCGTGACCTGCCGCTTCACGGTCGCGGCCGACGGCTTGAGCTGATCGAGGTTCGGGCCGACGGCGCCCTTCGCGTTCGCCGCGGCGAGCGTGTGGCACGAGGAGCAGTTCTGGACGAAGACGGCCTTCCCGTCGACCGCGCCGCCCGCAGCCGCGCCGCCGGGCGCGCTCGCCGGCTTGAAGGAGCCGTGCGCGCCGATGCGGAAGGCGATGACCTCGGGGATCTGGCCCTTGCCGCCCGGGTAGCTCGCGGCGGTGACGAGCGTGTCGCCGGAGACAGCGATCGGGGCGTTCGTGAACGCGGGCAGCTTCTCGTTCCAGACGACCTTGCCGGTCTT
>JAFAIV010000398.1 GCA_019236545.1 Actinomycetota bacterium
GTGAAGTCGTCCTTGCCGAGCGTCTTCTGGCCGTCCCAGAGGAACGAGCAGTGGTCGGTCGAGATCGCCGAGAGCGCGTCCGTGCGGACGGCGTTCCAGAGGACGTCATGGTTCCACGCCTCGCGCGCGGGCGGGGAGTAGACGTACTTCGCGCCCTCGAAGCCCGGGCGCGCGAGGTCGTCGACCGACTTGAAGAAGTACTGCGTGCACGACTCGCCCCAGACGCGCCAGCCCTGCTCGCGCGCGCGGCGGATCGGGTCGACCGCCTCCTTGCACGTGACGTGGACGACGTAGAGCGGGCAGCCGGCGATCCGTGCGAGCTGGATCGCCCGGTTTGTCGCCTCGCCCTCGAGCTCCGGTGGGCGGGTGAGCGCGTGGTACACCGGATCCGTTTTGCCGGCGGCGAGGGCCCGCTTCACGAGCACGTCGATCGCGTCGCCGTTCTCAGCGTGCACCATCACGAGCGCGCCCGACTTCGCGGCGACCTCCATGGCCGAGAAGAGCGTCTCGTCGTCGACCTGGAGCACGTTCTTGTAGGCCATGAAGAGCTTGTAGGAGGTGATGCCCTGCTCCGGCAGCGACTCGAGCTCCTCGAGCGTCCCGCCGTCGTGGAGGTCGGTGACGGCGATGTGGAAGCCGTAGTCGATCAGCGTCTTCCCGTTCGCCTTCGCGTGCCACGTCTCGAGCGCCTGCGCGAACGTCTGGCCCTGCCCCTGGATGCAGAAGTCGACGTGGCAGGTCGTGCCGCCGAAGGCGGCGGAGGCCTGGCCCGACTCGAAGTCGTCGATCGTGACCGTGCCGCCGAACGGCATGTCGAGGTGCGTGTGCGGGTCGATGCAGCCCGGCAGGACGTACTTGCCGGCGGCGTCGATCGTGCGGTCGGCCTGGACGTCCAGGTCGACGCCGATCAGGGAGATTCGCTCGTCGTCGACGAAGACGTCCGCGACGGTGGCGTCTGCCGCCGTCACAACGAGTCCGCCCTTGATCAGCAACGACATCGCGAATCTCCCTTCTCGGTCGTCGAGTCCCTACTTGCCGCCGGCGGTGACGGTCACCGTCGCCGGCTTCCAGTCCTTCCCGTAGACGTCCAGGCCCTGCTTCTTCAGGCCGGCGACCGCCGCCGCGGCGAGGTCGGTGCGGTACGCACCCGACGGCGCCTTCTTGATCACGCCGTACTTCTGCGCGATCTGCGCGGTGCGGGCGAAGTCGGCCGTGTTCATGATCCCGATGCCGCTGGCGTTCGGCCAGATCAGCTTGTTGATCTCGTTCATCATCCAGGTCTGGTGGCCCTTGGGCAGCGTCGGGCCGGCCTTCAGCGTGAAGCCGACGCACGCGGCCGCGTGGTCACGGCAGTAGATCCAGCCGGCGAGCGTCGCTCCGATGACCTTCTCGGCGATCGCCTGGTTGGCCTTGCTGCTCAGCCAGGACGCCGTCGAGAAGAGACCGTCCTCGAGCATGCCCGTGCCGACGTCCTGCATCTTGATGACGTTCAGGTCGGACAGCTGGTAGAGCTTGCCGGTCTTCGGGTTCTTCGACTCGAGGACCTGCGCGAGCTCGTTGTAGGTCATCGCCGACGCCGAGTCGACCTGGTGGTTGAGGAACAGGTTCATGTCGAACGGCTGCTGGACGATGGTGACGCCCTTGTTCGTGGCGCCGTCCATGCCGTACTTGTTGAGCGCGGCGAACAGCTCGTACTGATTGCCGCCGAGCCAGTTCGCGACCTTCTTGCCCTTGAACCCCGCGATCGACGTGATCCCCGAGGACTTCCACGTCAGCTGGGTCATGCCGGAGCGGGCGAAGACCTGCGCGATGTTCACGAGCTGCGTGCCCTTGTCGCGGGCCGCGAGCAGGCTCGGGAGCCAGTCGACGCCGAACTGCGCCTGGCCGGAGGCCACGACCTGCTCCGGGATGATGTTCGGGCCGCCGTTCTTCAGCGTCACGTTCAGGCCCGCGGCCTTGTAGTAGCCGAGATCCTGCGCCGCGTAGTAGCCGGCGAACTGCGCCTGCGGCACCCACTTGAGCTGGATCGTCACGTTCGTCGTCGCAGCCTTGTGCGACGCGGACGCCGTCCCGACCCCGGCCGCGAGCGCAGCCGTGAGCAGGGCGGCGAAAACCCACCGCTTCCTCATTCCGTACCCCTCCCTTTCCGTACGAGCCCCCTGATGTGCTGCTGCCTGCTGGACGATTCTGACGCGCCTCGCACCGGATTACGAGCCGCGGGCCTCGGGCGACCAGCGGACGACCGCCCGCTCGACGATGACCACCGCGCTGTACAGCGCGATGCCGAGCAACGAGGCGACGAGGATGCCGGCCCACGCCGTCTCGAACTGGAAGACCTCGGCGTCGGAGTTGATCAGGACTCCGAGCGCGTTCAGCGCGCCGCCGAAGTACTCGCCGACGATCGCGCCGATCATCGCGAGCACGCTCGCCACCTTCAGCGAGGTGAAGAGGAACGGCAGCGCGGTCGGGATGCGGACGCGCCGCCAGATCTCGAGCTCGCTCGCCGCGTAGGAGCGCATCAGCTCGATCTGGCGCGGCTTCGCGCTCTGCAGGCCGCGGAGGGTGTTCACCATCACCGGCAGGAAGCAGAGGACGGCGGCGACGGCCATCTTCGAGGTCGGCGAGATCGGGTTGAACCAGGCGCCGAAGATCGGGGCGAACGCGATGATCGGGACCGCGTTCGCGGCGATGAAGATCGGCATCAGCGCCGTCCCGGCGGTCTTGAAGCGGCTGACGATCGTGGCCGCGAGGATGCCGAGGGCGGAGCCGACCGCGAAGCCGCCGAGCGCCTCCTTGAACGTGTACCAGCCGGCCGGCCAGAGCGTGTGCCGCTGCGTCCAGAAGGCGCTGACGATCGCGCTCGGCTTCGGGAGCAGGAACTGCTGCACGTGGAACGCGACGAC
>JAFAIV010000004.1 GCA_019236545.1 Actinomycetota bacterium
TGAACCTCGTCTCCGGGGTCGCGTTCGCGTTCGCCGCCCACGTGGCCTGGGGTCCCGCGGGGCTGATCGCGGCTGGGTCCGTGATCGGCGGCACGGTCGGCGCGCGGATCGCGAAGACGCTGCCGGCACCCTTGTTCCGGGCGGCAATCGTCGGCGTCGCGACGATCGCGTTGGTGCGGCTGCTGTCCTGAGATAACCTTTGTCATTCCGTCCGCCGGGGTGTGTATAACAACCGTTACCCCGGCCGGGGCTCCCCCGTTCCTCGAATCCGCAGGAAGGAGCCCCCGTGCGCTCACTGCTGCCGATCCTCGCGATCGTCGCCGTGGCCGCCGCCCTCGTCGCCCTCATCGGCGACGGCGGGACGGTCTGGCCGCCGTTCTAGACCAAGGTCGGGACCGCTGGAAGCTCACCCGATCGGGCTTCCAGCGGTCAACGACAGGGTTTACTGTTTTGAGGACATGCCGCGGCGACCCAGCACCCATATCGACGACCCCGGCGCGGTGGGGCGCCGACTGCGGGAAGAGCGCGAGCGGGCGGGCCTCAGCCAGAGGCAGCTCGCCTTCGACGGCTGCACCGCGGCGTACATCTCGCGCGTCGAGGCAGGGGCGCGGATCCCCTCGCTGCAGATCCTCCGCGAGCTGGCGCGCCGGATCGGCACCGACGCCGACTATCTCGCCACGGGCTTCCACGACGGGGAGGTCGCGGCGCGCCTCGCCGAGGCGGAGGCAGCCGCGCGCCTGGGCGAGCTCGACACGGCGAGCGAGATCTACGAGAAGGTGCTGGCCGACGCGCCGGACGCCCGCGAGGAGCTGTCTGCCGTCCTCGGCCTCGCCGAGGTCGCCTGGCGGCGCGGGGACTCCCGCCGCGTCGTCGAGCTCCTCGAGCCGCTCTCCGTCCGCGACGCACGTCCGGACCCCGGGCCCGACGTCACGTCGTTCGTCGCCGACCGGCTCGGCCGCGCGTACGCGCACCTCGGCGAGCCCGAGCGCGCGCTGGCGGCCTTCGAGCGCGGCCTGGAGCGGGCACGCGCGCAGGACGACGCGTCGGCCGTTCTCCGCCTGTCCACCCTGCTCGCCAACGGCGTCCTCGACGCCGGAAACGCCGGCCGGGCGAAGGAGCTCCTCGCGGCGGCCGTGGAGCTCGCCGAAGGCTCCCATGACCCGCTCGACGTGGCGCGCGTGTGGTGGTCGGAGGCGCGGCTGCACATCCAGGAGGGCCGTCTCGACGTCGCGTCGCGCTACCTCCGCCGGACGATCGGGTTGCTCGACGCGACCGAGCACATGAGCTTCGCGGCGACCGCCTTCCAGCTGCTCGCGCGCATCGAGAACGACCGCGGCAACCACCTCGATGCGCTCGGGGCGCTCGATCGTGGCGAGCCGCTGGCGAGGTGCGAGGAGAATCGCTACCACCTCGCGCTGTTCGAGGTCGAGCGCGCACGCGCCCTCGCCGGCATCGGCGAGGGGGAGCAGGCGGGCGCGGTCGCGCATCGGGCCGCCGCGCTGCTCGAGGACGCCGCGCCGACGGCCGCCGGGCGGGCCTACGGCGTCGTCGCCGCCGTCTTCCGGCAGCTCGGCGACTCGGCGCGGGCACGCGAGGTCTACGAGCTCGCGGCGGAGCGGCTCGGCCCGGACGACCCGTTCCACGCGGAGATCCACACCGCGCTCGGCGAGCTCTGGGAGGCCGAGGGCAACACCGCCGAGGCGCTGGCCGCGTACAAGCGCGCCGCCGCCGCCCAGGCGCGCACCGCCGCCGGCTGACACCGATCCCTCAAACGAGGCACGCCGTGGCCGATGACCGGGCCGTGGCCGTGACGAAGGACGAGCTGGAGCTCGGGCAGTACATCCCGCTCCACTACCACTTCAACATGCTCAACGACGCCTACCGCACGGGGGCGTTCGAGGAGGCCCTGGCGCTCGTCGTCCCGGAGGGCGGTCGAGTCGTCGAGCTCGGCGGCGGCACCGGGATCCTCTCCTTCTTCGCCGCCCGCAAGGCGCGGCGCGTCTGGTGCATCGAGCGGAACCCGGAGCTCGCGGGCGCCGCGCGCTCGCTGCTGCGCGCGAACGGCGCCGCCGACCGCGTCGACGTCCTCGTCGCCGACGCGCGCGACTTCGTCCCGCCGGAGCCGGTGGACGTCGTCGTCTGCGAGATGCTCCACGTCGGCCTGCTCCGCGAGAAGCAGGTCGAGGTGATCGACGCGTTCAAGGCGAACTACCGCGCCCGGTTCGACGGCGCGCTGCCGCGGTTCGTCCCGGAGGCGACCGTCCAGGCGGTGCAGCCGCTCCAGCAGGACTTCGCCTTCCACGGCTACCAGGCCCCCGTCCCGCTCTTCCAGGATCCGCACTCGCTGCAGCCGCGGACGACCGAGCTCGGGCAGCCGCAGGTCTACAGCTCGTTCCTGTACGAGGACTTCCTGCACCACGAGATCGCCTGGCGCGGCGCGCTGCCGATCGAGCGAGACGGGACGCTGAACGCGCTCCGGATCGTCACGAAGAACCTGCTCGCGATCGTGCCGACCCAGGGCCGCAGCATCGATTGGCTGATGAACTACCTCGTCGTGCCGCTCGAGCGGCCGCGCGAGGTTCATGCGGGCGAGACGCTCGAGCTGTCGCTCGTCTACCGGACCGGCGCGCCGCTGTCGGCGCTCGAGCCGTTCTTCCTCGACTAGAGCGCGACCGACCAGTCGGCGTCCCAGAGCCGGAAGCCGCCGGTGAAGGCGTTCTCGTTGTCGCCGCGGCGCGCGTTCGGCGGCAGCTCCTTCAGCTCGGCCGCGTCGCCGCCGCCGAGGACGACGTACTCCGGCTCCAGCGCGCGCGAGAGCTGCTCGACGACGTCGAAGACGTCCTTCCGCCACTGCTTGTTCCCGTGCTTCTCGCGGGCCGCCTTGCCGACGTAGTCCTCGAAGGTCTTCTTGCGGAACGGGAGATGGCCGAGCTCGAGCGGCTCGACGCGGCCTGCGTCGATCAGGGCCGAGCCGAGGCCAGTGCCGAGGCCGAGAAAGAGCATCTTCCCGCCCTCGTAGCTGCCGATCGCCTGCATGACCGCGTCGTTGACGACCTTCGCCGGCTTGCCGAGCGCGGCCTGGAGGTTGAAGCCGACCCAGCCGCCGCCGAGGTTCACCGGCTCCGCGACCACCTTTCCGTTGCGGACCACCGTCGGCACGCCGACGCTCACGACGTCCCACTGCCAGTCCTGCACGAGCTCGAGCACGCCCGCGACCATCCGCTCGACGGTCAGCGTCGGCCCGGATGGGAACTCGCGCTTCTGAAGCGGGTCCAGGCCGGAGACGAGGGCCTTGACGTGCGTCCCTCCGACGTCGAGGACGAGGATGGACCGGTCGCTCACGCCGAGATCAGCAGCGGGCCGGGCGCTTCGCGGTCAGCGCGTCGAGCAGCCGGTCGGGCGAGTCGCTCACGGAGAGCGCGAAGGGCCCCGGCTTCGCCAGCCGCAGCCACGTCATCTGCGCCGGGCCGGTGGCGATGCAGCCCTTGCCGCTCAGCTTCCAGTACGGGTTGTAGTGCGCGCGGAGCAGGTACGTTCCCGGCTTCGAGACGACGCCGCGGATCGTCGTGTGCCCGAACTGCGTCACGCGCGCGTGCCCGGGGCCGGTGACGAGCGGCGTCGGGTGCGGCAGCCGGTAGATCGTCCAGTCCCGACTGCGGAAGACGACCCTGAGCCCGGACGCGCGCGACTGCAGCACCTTCGCCTCCTGCGGGCCGCCGTCCCAGTCGAGCGAGGTCGACGGGAGCAGGACGTATTGCACCGCCGACTCGCGCAGCCACGCGACGTACGCGCGGGCGTTCAGGTGCTTCCGGTAGAGCGTCGGATTGTCGACCGTGTCGAGCTGGCGGTACCAGCCGCGGGCGAGCGGGAAGCCGGACTTCGGAATCCAGTACGACTCCCAGTGCGCAGCCGTCGGGACGACCTCGACGCGGTACCCGGGCTGCGCGTGGCGGTCGAGGTAGCGGACGACCGGCTGCCAGAAGGCCGCCGACGCGGGCCGGTTGTCCAGCCGCGAGGGGATCAGCAGCACGTACGGCGTGATGTTGTAGGCGAACGCGACCGCCAGGGCCAGCATGACGAGCCGCCGCGGCCGGAAGCCCGCGAGACTGGCGGTGAGCATCATGATCGGCAGCGCGAACGCCCCGAGCCGCGTCCAGTTGTCCCCGAGCGGCGTGGGCACGACGAAGAAGAAGACGCTGCCGAGCGCCCAGAGCGCATAGAAGGAGACGAGCGTTGTCGCGGCGCGCGAGCGGCGCGCGACGAGGCCGCCGAGGATGCACGTGGCGAGGACGCCGGCGAAGTCGATCCCGTGGAACGGGTAGACGCCCTGGTTCGACCGGAAGAGGAGGAGCGCGAGCAGCTCGATCCCGGCGACCGCGGCCAGCCCGGCCGCCATCACGACCGTCCGGCGCGACAACTTCCGCCGCTCGACGAACACGGCGGCGAGGACGAGGCAGAGGAACGCGAACGCGAGCGGGCTGAACCCGACGGTCAGCAGCGCGAGCAGGATCGCCAGCCAGGCGCGCCGCGTCTGCAGCGCCTTGAGCGCGCCGAGCATCGTCGTGAAGCCGAGCGAGTACGCGTAGAGGCCTGTGAAGAGCGGCGCGGCGGCGAGCACGCCGAAGACGCGGCTCGGCCAGAGCGCCGCGCTCCCCCACTCCCGCAGCGCGATCGACGAGAACAGCATCGTCGAGACCACCGACGCCGCGAAGACGAGCGGCAGGTTCCCGACGAGCGCGGCCGGCAGGTAGTAGAGGAGGCTGTACGAGGCGAGGGGGTAGTTGCCCTCGTACCAGTAGTTGTCCCACACGAAGGCGCCGTGACGGACGAGCAGCGTCCGGTAGAGGTGCGCGGGCGCATCGCCGGGCGCGGGCCCGATCAGCACGAGCAGCCCGGCAAAGGCGGCCGTCAGGCCGGCCGCGAGCAGCAGCTCCCGCCGGCGCGCAAGCAGCGGCACATCCACGATCGTCGCGGTCGCGGAAGTCACAACAGGAAGTCTACGACCAGGCCCGGCGGACCCGAAACCGGGCGGGCTACTGGTCTTTCCGAACGGGCAGCACGAGCTGGAACTTCGCCCCGCGCGGCTCGCCGTCCTCGTAGATCAAACGGCCGCCCTGCGCCTGCGCGAACGACTGCGCAATCGCGAGCCCGAGGCCCGAGCCGCCGTCGCTGGCGTCGGCGCGGCCGCGGGCGAAGCGCTGGAAGAGACGCGGCGCGAACTCCGGAGGCACGCCGTCGCCGGCGTCCTCGACCCAGAGGCGGAAGTGCGTGTCCAGCTGGCGCGCCGAGACCTTCACCGGCGGCGCGCCGTAGCGGACGGCGTTCGTGACGAGGTTGGCGAGGATGCGGTCGAACGCGTCCGGGTCGGCGAGCGTCTCCAGGCCCGGCTCCACCGCCACGACGATGTGCTCGAGCTTGTCCGGGACGACCTGGCGCAGCACCGACTCGACGCGCTCCCGCACCGGGAACCGCCGCGGCGAGATCTCGACTGCGTCCGCCTCGAGCTTGCTCAGGTCGAGCAGCTGGTCGACGAGTCGGCGCATCCGGTCGGACTGCTCGTAGAGCGTCCCCTGGAGCACGCGAACCTGTTCGGGGAGCAGGTCGTCGCCGCGCTCGCGCAGCGTCATGGTCACGCCGTGGATGCCCGCGACCGGGGCGCGCAGCTCGTGCGATGCGAGCGCGACGAACTGCGACTTCAGCTCGCTGACGCGATGCTCCCGCTCGGTTGCGGTCGCGCCGACGAGTGCCGCCGCCACGAAGCGGCCGGCCGTGGTCAGCGTGTGCAGCTCCTCCTGCGTCAGCTCGAACGCGGCCCCGCGACGATCGGCGAGGCCGAAGCCGAAGCAGTGGCCGCCGGCGACGAACGGAACGCCGACGACGGAGCGGATCCGGAGCGAGCCGGCCACCTCCAGCGGGACGTCGCCGTCGAGTTGCGCGTCGGCGGCCCAGACGGCCTCCTCGGCGCTGAGCGCGCGCTGAAAGAGCGGCCACTCGTCCACCGGCGGCAGCTGGCCGTGCAGCACCTCCAGGTCCTCGAAGCCGTACTGCGCTGCCGGCACCGGGTCGAAGCGGCCCGTCCCGTCCTTGAAGATCGCCACCCGGTCGAACCCGAAGCCGGCCCCGTTCAGGTGACGCGCGACGCACCCGAGCATGTCCTCCGGCCGGGGCTGGCACTCGCCCAGGGCGCGCGCCAGCTCCTGGAGCACCTCGAGCCCGGATCGCGCTCGCTCGCGTTCCGTTCCGTGATGGTCCACCGCTACCTCAACGCTCGTTGTAGCCCGCCGGGTACGCATTGAAACCAGTGAGAATGTGCGAATGGACACATCTGACACATGGCAGGAGACCGATGGGGCGCTCGTTCGCGAGTTCGAGTTCGCCTCCTTCCCCGACGCGATCGCGTTCGTGCAGCGGCTTGCGGAGGTCGCGGAGGCCGAGAACCACCATCCGGATATCGCAATCCGGTATAGGCGTGTGACCGTACGGTGGACGACGCACTCGGCGGGCGGGGTGACCGAGCGCGACCACGAGCTGGCCGCTCGGACGTCGCAGCTCGCCTGAGCGCAGGTAGAAGTTCTCTGTCAACGCTTCGGAGGGGAGCAATGGCCGACACGAAGTACCTGATCGTCGGCGCCGGCATGACCGGCGACAGCGCCGCAAAGGGCATCCGCGAGCACGACCCGGCCGGGTCGATCACGATCGTCGGCAGCGAGCCTCATCCTCCGTACAAGCGGCCGCACCTCTCGAAGAAGCTCTGGCAGGGCGGCGACGAGGCGAAGATCTGGCGCGACCCGACCGACGGCGTCGACCTGCGCACCGGCCGGACGATCGTCTCGCTCGACCTCGCCGCGCGGACGGCGACGGACGACCAGGGCGAGGAGTACCGCTGGGAGCGGCTCCTGCTCGCGACCGGCGCGCGCCCGCGCGAGATCCCGGACGCCGAGGGCGTCACGTACTTCCGCACGCTCGAGGACTACCGCTCCCTCCGCGGCCGCGCCGGCGAGGGACGGCACGTCGCGGTGATCGGCGGCGGCTTCATCGGCTCCGAGGTGGCCGCCGGCCTCGCCGGCCTCGGGACGCGGGTGACGATGCTCTTCCCGGAGAGCGGCATCGGCTTCCGGCTCTTCCCGAAGGACCTGTCCGACTCCGTCACGGACTACTACCGCGAGAAGGGAGTCGACGTCCTGGCGCACGAGCGCGTCGTCGCGGCGCGGGACGGCGTCGTCGAGACCGCGCAGGGCGCGACGCTCGAGGTCGACGCGATCGTGGCCGGGCTCGGCGTCATTCCCAACACCGAGCTCGCGGAGGCGGCGGGGCTCGCGGTGGACGACGGGATCGTCGTCGACGACCACGGCCGCTGCCCCGGGCACGAGGAGGTCTTCGCCGCGGGCGACGTCGCACGCTTCCCGGTCACCGCGCTTGGACGCTCGCTGCGGATCGAGCACGAGGACCACGCGAACACGCACGGCCGCGTCGTCGG
>JAFAIV010000068.1 GCA_019236545.1 Actinomycetota bacterium
GCGAGCAGCGCGACGATCAGCCGTCTGGCCGTACGAGCCCCCGCAGCGACTGGCGCACGACCCGCCAGCCGGTCGCGACCACGGTGCGCAGGTAGAGCCGCACGGAGCGGTCGGCGATCCACTCCAGGTCGTGCGCGAGCTTCTCCGCCATCGACGTCTCGTAGCCGCGCCGTACCTGGGCGAAGCCGGTCAGCCCCGGCCGGACGACGAGCCGCTGCCAGTACGCCGGCAGCTCGTGCGCGAGCTCCTCGAAGAACACCGGCCGGATCGGCCGCGGCCCGACGAGGCTCATGTCGCCCTTGAGCACGTTCACGAGCTGCGGCAGCTCGTCGAGCTGCGTCGCCTTCAACCACTTCCCGATCGGCGTGAACTCCGTCTGGGTCCGGCGCACGAGCTCCTCGCCGAGATACGGACCGAGCCGGTCCTCGGCACCGAGCCTCAGCGTCCGGAACTTGTACATCTGGAAGATCCGCCCGCCCCGGCCGACGCGCTCTCCCCGGTAGAAGACCGGTACGCCGCTCGTCACCAGCACGACCAGCGTGAGCACGAGCATCACGGGCAGCCCGACGACCATGAAGACGAGCGTGAGCCCCACGTCGAGCGTCCGGAGGAGGAGGTCGCGCCGCCGCGCCGGCGTGTCGAGCGCGAGCTTCGTGTAGCCGCGGACAAGTGTGTCCTCGATCCGCGGCGTCGTCTCGGGCACGGGAAGGATCGTAAACCCCGGCCCGGCGCATACCCATCCGCGTTCGGATAAGTTTTCTTTATGGACACGCGGCAGCTCGCGGCGTTCGTCGCGGTGGTCGAGCGGCGGAGCTTCTCGCAGGCGGCCGACCAGCTCGGCGTCACGCAGCCGGCCGTGAGCCTGCAGATCCGGTCGCTGGAGAAGCGGCTGGGCCGGCAGCTGCTCGACCGGTCCGGGCGCCGTGTCGAGCCGACCGAGGCGGGGCAGCGGCTCTATCGAAGCGCCCAGCGGTTGCTCGCGCTCGAGGACCAGCTGCTCGCGGAGCTCGGCGAGGAAAGCGAGGGCGAGCTCAGCGGGCGACTCGAGATCGGCGCCTCGACCGGGCCTGGCGGCACCGTCGTCCCGCAGGTGCTCGGCGAGTTCCAGCGCCGCCACCCGAGCGTCCACGTTGCGCTGACCGTTTCGGACACGCACAGCGTCGTCGAGCAGGTCGCGCGGCGGGAGCTCGAGCTCGGTGTCGTCGGCGCGGCGCGGCGGCAGCGCGGCGTCGTGTTCGAGCCGTTCTTCCGTGACGAGGTCGTGCTCGCGGTCCCGCGGGCGCATCCGTTCGCCGGAAAGACGATCACCCTCGACCAGCTACGCGCGGAGCCCCTCGTGCTCATGCAGGAGGGCGCCGGGGTGCGGCAGGTGATCGACGACGAGCTCCGCGAGCACGGTCTGCGGCTGCGCGACCTCGACGTCCGGCTCGAGCTCGGGCTGCAGGAGTCGGCGCGGACGGCGGTGCTCGGAGGGTTCGGCGTGACGTTCATCTCCCGCGGCGCTATCGAGCCCGACCTCGCCTCGGGAGCGCTCGCGGTTGCGCAGGTGGAGGGGCTGGAGCCGTCGCGCGAGATCTCGCTCGTCCGCGCGGCCGGGCGGGCCGAGACGCGCGTCGCCCAGGCGTTCGTCGAGTTCGCGCGGAAGCGGCTCTCGTGATCGTCCGCTGGGGGCTCGAGCAGCTGCCGCAGGCGGTGGCCGAGGCGGGCGTGACGGCGCCGTTCGTCGTCGCCAGCGAGCGCTGGGAGGAGCTGCAGCTGCCGCTCGAGAGCGTCGCCTTCTGGCGCGAGGTGCCCTCGCACCGGATCCGCGACGCGGCCGAGCAGGCGCAGCGCGCAGACGGCGTCGTCGCTGTCGGCGGCGGCAGCGCGATCGACCTCGGCAAGGCGATCTCGGCGGCCTCCGGCACCCCGCTCGTCTCCGTCCCGACGACGTACGCCGGCGCGGAGTGGACGCCGTACTTCGGCGTGCGCGACCCGGAGCGGAGGATGCGCGGCGGCGGCGGGGGCGCGCGGCCGACGGCGATCGTCTACGACCCCACGCTGACGCTCGACCTGCCGGCGGAGACGACGGTCGGGACGGCGATGAACGCGCTCGCGCACTGCGCAGAGGCGCTCTATGTCCAGGGCCACAACGCGCACGCCGACGCGGAGGGGCTCGCCGGCGCCACGCTGATCGCGGAATGGCTGCCGCGCGTCGTCGAGACACCGGACGACCTCGAGGCGCGGACCGAGCTCCTGCGCGGCGCGTGCCACGCGGGCGCGGCGCTCGCGGGCTCCGGGCTCGCGCTCGCGCACGCGATGGCACAGGCGATCGGCGGCACCTACGGGCTCCCGCACGGGACGCTGAACGGCATCTGCCTCCCACCCGTCCTCCGCTTCAACGCGCGAGTCGTTCCCGACGCGGTGCAACGCTTCGGCGAAGCCATCGGGGCGCCCGACGCGCCTGCCCCCGCCGTCGAGGCGCTCGCGGGACTGGCCGGGCCGAAGCGGCTGCGCGAGCTCGGCGTGCCCGAGAAGGATCTCCCCGCGCTCGCAGCCGCCGCCGCCGAGCGGGGCGGGAACCTCGCGAACCCGCGCCCCGCGACGCCGCTCGAGATCGAGCTCCTCCTGCGCGAGGTCTGGTAGCTAGCGGAAGCGCTGCCCGTCGTCGCGGCGGTAGCCCCAGGCGGCGAGGAGCGCGAAGAGCGCCGAGTAGCCGAGCAGCGCGAGCCAGTGCGACCACGCCGACGGCCCTCCGGCGACGATCGGCCAGAGGATGTCGCCCCACTGGCGCGTCGGCGTGAAGCGCGAGATCCGAGCGACGAGGCGCGGCAAGTCGTTCGGTCCCGTCCAGAGGCCGCCCGCGTACGACAGAAGCATGTAGAGGAGGTTCGCCACCGGCAATGCGCTCTTCGCCGACGTCCAATACGTGATCGCGATGCCCAGGACGACGAACGGAATGCTGCCGGCGAGGAGCGCGGCCAGCAGGCGTGGCCACCTCGACGCGGGAAGGGAGAGATCCGT
>JAFAIV010000076.1 GCA_019236545.1 Actinomycetota bacterium
TCAGGCGCGCGTCCTTGTGCGCGAGCTCGAGCCGGAAGCTCGGGTCGAGGCGCCGCTCGAGGATCGCCTCGCCCTTCAGGTGGAGGTACGGCGAGTCGCTCTGCGCGCCCGCGATCGTGTCGAGGAACTCGTGCGGATCGAGGCCGAGCCCCTCGGCGAGCGCGATGCACTCGCCCGCCGCGACGGTGAGCGAGAGCACCCAGAGGTTGGCGACGAGCTTCAACCTTGTCCCATGGCCGGCCTCCCCGACCCAGCGCGTCTGCTTGCCGATCGCGTCGAAGACCGGCGCGACGCGCTCGCGCAGCTCCTCCGGCCCAGAGGCGAGGATGACGAGCTCGCCGTTCTCCGCGGGCGCGCGCGTCCCGAGCACGGGAGAGTCCACGTAGGCGACGCCGCGATCCTCCGCGAGCCGCCGCAGCCGCGCCTCGGCGTCGACGCCGACGGTGGAGACCTGCAGCCAGACGGCTCCGTCCACGGACGCATCGATCGCCCGCGCCATCGTCTGCTCGACTGCCGGCCCGTCCGCGAGCATCGTGAGGATGAACGCCGCGCCGGCGACCGCCTCCGCGGGCTCGTCGCACACGGTCGCCCCGAGGCCTTCGGCCTTCTCGCGCGTCCGGTTCCAGACGCGGACGTCGAAGCCGGCACGCGCGAGGTTGCGCGCGATCGGCGCGCCCATCGCCCCTGTCCCGAGCACCGCGACGGCCTCTCCCATTCCGCTCCGCATCATGGACGAGATCGCACCTGTCCTGTGGCGCCTTCGTCGAGAGCCGCTAGCCCGCGCTGACCGCGGCGATCCCGGCGAACGCGACGAGGACGCCGGCCCGCTGCGTCCACGTGATCCGCTCGCCGAGCAGCGCGTGCGCGAGGAGGACGGTCACGATCGGGTAGACGCTGCCCAGGACGGCGACGATCGAGAGGAGGCCGCGATCGGCGGCGAGCGCGAAGAGCGCGTTCGCGGCGGTGTCGACGAGGCCGACGCCGGCGATGGCGGCGAGCGTCCACGGCCGGGCGCGGAGCGGCGTCCGCAGGACGAGGACGGCGAGCGCGAGCATCCCGAACGACACGACCCGCGCCCCCAGGATGGTCGAGAACGCGCTGCCCGCCTCGCCGCCCCGGCCGAGGAAGTAGGAGAAGACGCCGAGCGCGACCGCCGAGCCGACCGCGCCGAGCACGGCCCGGCCCCGGTCCGCGGCCACGGCGCGCCGCTCCTCCAGCGACGCTGCGACGACGCCGAGCAGCGCGAGCGCCGCCCCCGCGAGCGCGAGGGCGGACGGCCGCTCGCCCCGCGCGAGTGCCAGCGAGAACGGCAGGAGCGCGCTGCAGGCGGCGATCGGCGCGACGATGCTCATCGTCCCGATCGAGAGCGCCCAGTAGAAGAGCGCGAGCCCGATCGCACCGCCGATCCCGGCGAGCAGCCCGAACCGGAACGACGCGCCGTGGACCTGGCCGACGAATGCCAGCGCGAGCAGGAGAGCGAGGAAGCCGGCGCCCTGCGAGAGCATCGCGACCGCGAGGGCCGGCGCGCGCCGGCTGAGGAAGCCTCCGGAGAAGTCGGCGCAGCCCCAGAGCAGGCCCGACCCCAGCGCGAGCGCCACCGTGACCACGGTGGCAACCTACGCGCGTGGACCTGGGCCCCGTCGAGACACGCGTCCTCGGCTGCCTCGTCGAGAAGCAGCGGACGACGCCCGACCAGTACCCGCTCTCGCTGAACGCGCTCCGCCTCGCGTGCAACCAGTCCACGAACCGCGACCCGGTCGTCGACTACTCGGAGGCGGAGGTCCGCGACGCGCTCACCCGCCTCGGCGACCGCGGCCTGACGCGCCTCGCCAGCGGCCCCGGCTCGCGGGCGGCGAAGTTCCGGCACCTGATCGACCAGGCGATCGGGCTCGACGACGCGGAGGTGTCGCTGCTCGCCGTCCTGATGCTGCGCGGCGCGCAGACGGCGGCGGAGCTGCGCCAGCGCAGCGAGCGGCTGCACCGATTCGCGTCGGTGCCGGAGGTCGAGGAGACGCTGCAGGCGCTCGCCTCACGCGAGCTGGCGGAACGGCTGCCGCGCCGCCCCGGCGAGCGCGAGGAGCGGTGGCGCCAGCTCCTCGGCAACGGTGGCGAGAGCGCACCGAGCGCGCCGCCTCCCGAGTCGGGGCGACGCTCGCTCGAGGAACGCGTCGCCCGGATCGAGGCCGCGCTCGAGCGGGCCGGGCTGCTAGGCGACGACGGCTGAGCGCAGCCGCTTGTGGCGGTACATGTCGGCGTCGGCGCGCGCGACGAGCGAGCCGCCGTCCTCGACGCCGTCCCAGGTCGCCACGCCGATCGACGCCGGCTCCCCGACCCGGTCGAGCCGCGCGACGACGTCCGCCACCGCGAGGACGCCCGCGTGCTCGAGGATGACGCCGAACTCGTCGCCGCCGATCCGGCCGATGATGTCCGAGTCGCGCAACGCGGCCTTCCAGCGACGCGCCACCTCCCGGAGGACGCGGTCGCCGGCGGCGTGCCCGTAGCGGTCGTTGACCTCCTTGAAGTCGTCGAGGTCGAGGAGGATGACGCTGAGCGGCTCGTCGTTCCGCTGCGCGCGCTTGAGCGCGAGCGAGAGGTGCTCGTGCCAGCCGCGCCGGTTCGGCAGGCCCGTGAGGTCGTCGGTCACCGCCTGCGACGCGAGCTTGTCGATCAGCTCCGCCCGGACGAGCGCCGTCCCGATCATGCTCCCCAGCAGCGAGAGAGCCATCACGTCGCGCTCGCCGAGGGCGCCGGGCGTCGGGCTGGAGACGGAGAGGACGCCCATCGCGCGGCCGTTGTGGAGCAGCGGCACCACGACGATCGCGCGGGCGTAGGTGTCGCGGCTGATGCTCGGATTGGCGCGCGGGTCGACCTCGCTGTCGAGGCACAGCACCGGCTCCTGCGTCGCGAACGCCGTCCCGGAGAGCGAGGAGTCGAGCGGGAACACGAACCCGAGTGGCGGCGCGTTGCCGGCGCGCGCCCGGCAGACGAGCCCCTCCACCTCCGGGAAGGCGACGGCGGCGGCGGCGGCGCCCGTGAGCACGCGAGCCTCCTCGACCACGGCTGCAAGCACCGAGTCGAGCTCGAAGTCGGTCGTCGCGATCGCGTTCTGCGTGTCGACCAGCTGGGAGAGGAGCGCCGCGTTCCGGTCCGCCCGTCTGGCCTCCGCGCGGAGCGAGCCCGTGATCCAGTACGCGGAGAGGCCGACGATCGCGGCGACGATCGTCCTCAACAGGTAGGAGCGGGCGGGGTCGGCCGGGTACATCGGCGGACCGACGAGCTCCACCGGAAGCGTGAACGTCAGCATCGTGCTCGACACGACGATCCCGACCTCGAGCAGGCCGAGGTTCAGCCCGACCCACAGGATCGGGAGGATCGTCAGCGGAAGGTAGTCCGTCGGCGGGCCGCCGACCGACTGGCGCAGAAGCGCGATCACGGCGTCGGCGGCGATCGCGATCACGACGGGCGCGCCGGAGGGAAGCCGCGTCCACGGGAACCGCCAGGCGAGCAGGATCATCGCGAACCCGACTCCGCCGGCGATGCAGAAGAACGTCCGGTCGAGGCTCGACCGGCCGGCGACGGCGAGGGAGAAGGCGAGCACACAGAAACCGCCCGCCAGAACGGCCCGGTGCGTGAAGTAGGACGCCCGCAGGCCCACCATCAGGCGAATCCTCGGCCAGGAACGCGCCGAAGTTGATGACCAATTGTGGCTAAGCGCGGCGGAACCGGTTACATCTGCTGCGTGCTCACCCTCTACCAGGCCGAGTGGTGCCCGTTCTCGTCAGCCGTCCGCGAGCGGCTGACCGAGCTGGGGATCCCGTTCGTGGCACGTCCGGTCGAGCCGTGGCCGGAGCAACGGACGGAGGTCGAGGAGATCCCGGTGCTGGAGACCGAGGACGGCGCGCGCCACACCGGCACGCGCGCGATCCTCGCCTTCCTCGCGACGCTGCCGCCCGGGGTGTACGAGGTGGAGCACCGCCGCCGCTGGCACGAGCACGCAGACGCGCGCCGCCAGGACGCGACGGGGCAGATCCTGGAGCGGGCCGCCCCGCTCGTTTGACCCGGGGAGTGGCGATTGCCACAATCGCTCCCAGACGCCGTCAAAGGGGGAGCGATGTCCTGGAAGATCGCCGGTTCGTACTTCGAGACGTGCTCGTGTGACGTCGTGTGCCCGTGCACCGCGACGTTCTCGTTCGGTGCGACGCTCGACTACTGCCGCGTCGTGCTCGTCTTCCACGTCAGGGAGGGCGAGGTCGACGGCGTCGACGTCGGCGGGCTGTCGGTCGCCGCGATCGCCGACACGCCGAAGGTCATGACCGACGGGAACTGGCGGCTCGGTGTCTTCATCGACGCAGCCGCGTCCGACGTGCAGGCGGAGGCGCTCGGCGGCGTCTTCTCCGGCGCGCTCGGCGGCCCCATGGCGGCACTCGGGCCGCTGGTCGGCGAGAACCTCGGCGTGCAGCGCGCGCCGATCGAGATCCACGAGGAAGGGCTGAGGCACTCGGTGCGGATCGGCGACGCCGTCGACTTCGAGGTCGAGGACATCGTCCCGTTCGGGGTCGAGACCGGGCAGCCGGCGAGGCTCGTCGGGATCTTCCACCCAGCCGGCCCCGACCTGACGATCGCCCACGCCACGCGCTCGAAGATCGACGCGTTCGGGATCGCGTACGAGGGCAAGTCCGCCTTCTCGCGCGACTTCGCCTGGGCGGCGTGAGCGCGGGCGAGGCGAACGTCCTCGCCGCGGCGCGCGGCCGCCTCGGGCTGGTCGCGCTGCTCGTGGCGCTGGCGGCAGTCGCATGGTGGTCGACGATCCGCTCGATGGGCGGGATGGGCGCAAGCCCCGGCACCGACCTCGGCGCGCTCGGCTGGTTCGTCGGCGTCTGGATCGTGATGATGGCCGCGATGATGCTGCCGGCGGTCTCGCCGACCGTCGCGCTGTACGCGCGCATGACGCGCGAGCGCGGGCTAGGCCGCCCGCTCGCGTTCTCGAGCGGCTACCTCGTCGTCTGGGGCGCGGCGGGCGTCGCGGCGTACGGCCTATTCGCGCTCGGGAAGCACGTCCTCGGCGCCGACCTCGCGTGGCACAGCGGCGGCCGCTGGCTCGCCGGCGGGCTGCTCGCGGGGGCGGCTCTCTACGAGTTGACGCCGCTGAAGGACGTCTGCCTCGGCAAGTGCCGCAGCCCGTTCGGCTTCCTGATGGGCACGTGGCGGGACGGCGCCAGCGGCGCGCTCGGGATGGGCGCGAAGCACGGCGCGTGGTGCCTCGGCTGCTGCTGGGCGCTGATGGTCGCGCTGTTCGCGCTCGGCGTGATGAGCCTCGTCTGGATGGCCGTCGTCGCCGCGCTGATCACGGTCGAGAAGGTGCTGCCGTGGCGGCGCGTCGCTGTCTTGTCGGTGACGGCGATCCTGCTCGCGCTCGCCGTCGGCGTGCTCGCCGCGCCTGGGTCGATCCCGGGCTTCGTCGTCCCGCACGGCGGGATGACGGGCGGGATGTAGACCTACGCCTGCGGAATCCGCGCCTCGAGCGCCGCGGTGACGGCCTCGCGGACGGGCTCGAGCTCGATGCGGTCGAGGACTTCCTGGAAGAAGCCGCGCACGATCAGGCGCTCGGCTTCGTAGCGCGGGAGGCCGCGCGACATGAGGTAGAAGAGGTCCTCGCGGTCGACCCGGCCGACGGTCGCGCCG
>JAFAIV010000355.1 GCA_019236545.1 Actinomycetota bacterium
GGCGCGTCCGACCACGCGGTCAGCGAGGCGATCTACTTCCGCGACCCGGACCGGCACGGGATCGAGGTCTACGCAGACCGGCCGCGGGCCGAGTGGGAGGGCAAGGTCTTCGAGCGGATGACGACGATGCCGATGGACGTCGACGGCGTGATCGCGTCCGCGGACGGGCCGTTCGACGGGCTGCCCGCCGGGACGACGGTCGGCCACGTCCACCTGCGCGTCCGCGACGTCGACGAGACCGTCGGCTTCTACCACGGCCTCGTCGGGATGGGCGTGATGGCCCAGCTCGGGGACAGCGCCGCCTTCCTCAGCGCGGGCGGCTACCACCACCATCTCGGCGCGAACGTCTGGGAGAGCCGCGGCGCCCCGCCCGCGCCGCCCGGGACGGCGACGCTACGCCACGCGACGATCGTCCTCCCTGACGAGGCTGAGCAGCGGCGAATCGCCGACGCGGTCGGCGGCGGCGAGGAGCGGGAGGACGGCATCCTCGTCCGCGACCCGTCCGGGAACCCGCTGCTGCTTACGCGCTCTTCGGCAACCAGCTGAAGCGCCGCAGCGCGACGACGACGCCGATCGCGCACCAGAGCGCGAGCACGCCGATGTCGCTCCAGACGATCCCGACGCCGGTCGTCGCCGGGTCGAACGCGTGGTGGAGCCCGTCGGCGAGGTGCTGCACGGGGAACACCTCGGCGACGTGCCGCAGCCACGACGGGAGGTTGACCGCCGGGATGAAGACCCCCGAGATGAAGTAGAGCGGCAGCATCACGGCCTGCACCATCGGCTGCGCGGCGTCCTCGTTCGAGATGAACGTCGAGAACGCGTAGGCGAGGACGCAGAACGTGACCGAGCCGACGACGGCGGTGAAGACGATCCCGGGGATCGTGTGCGCCTGCAGGTGCACGCCGTAGGCGAAGCGGCCGACGAGGATGAGGACGGTCATCGTGGTGAGCGAGACGCCGACCGTCATCAGCGTCCGCCCCGCGATCAGCACCCACGCCGGCACCGGCGTCGCGCGCCGCCGCTTCAGGATCCCCTCCTCGCGCAGCATCGTGACCGAGATGACGAGGTTGACGAACGAGGCCGCGATGATCGCCAGCGCCGCGAGGCCCGGGACGTAGTACGTCGACGCCTTCACGCCCTGCGGGCCGACGGTGTTGTTCCCGAAGACGCTGACGAAGATGACGAGGAAGAGCAGGGGCAGGATCAGCGTGAAGAAGCGGCTCTGACGGTTGCGCAGGAAGCCCTGGAGGTCGAACCGCGCCTGGTGGAGGACGAGCGCACCGGAGCCGCGGGCGGCGGCCGTGGTCAAGCCGGCGCCTCGGTGAGCTCGAGGTAGACGTCCTCGAGCGTCGGCCGCCGCACGTCGAGGTCGGGCAGGTCGAGCCCGCGCGCGAGCGCCCAGTCCGCGAGCGCGCGCACGTGCACGAGCGGCGCGTCGGTCGCCAGCGTCACGCGCTCGCCCGCGTCCGCGACGAGCGCGCGCAGCTCCTCGGGCAGGTCGTCGGCACTCGTCCCCTCCGGCAGGCTGAACGCGATCGTCGCGGCCATCCGGTTCCGGCCGCCGAGCGTCCCGGGCGTGCCCTCGGCGACGATCCGGCCGCCGGCGATCACGGCGATCCGGTCGGCGAGGTTCTCGGCCTCGTCCATGTAGTGCGTCGTGAGGAAGACCGTCTTCCCGAGCTCGCGCAGGCCGGAGATGACGTGCCACGCGGTCCGGCGCGCCGACGGGTCGAAGCCGGTGGTCGGCTCGTCGAGGAAGATCAGCTCCGGGTCGCCGATCAGCGCGAGCGCGACGTCGAGCCTGCGCCGCTGGCCGCCGGAGAGCTGCGGGCCGAGCGTGTCGGCCTTCTCGTCGAGCCCGACGAGGCGGATCGTCTCCTCGATGTCGCGCGGCGCCTCGTAGTAGCCCGCGTAGAGCTCGAGGCTCTCGCGGACGGTGAGGCCGAACTCGGGGCTCGACTCCTGCAGCACCGCGCCGACGCGGTTCCGCCACTGCGGGCCTGCGTGCGCGGGATCGACGCCGAGGACGCTGACCTCGCCCTCGGTCCGCTCGCGGAAGCCTTCGAGGATCTCGACGGTCGTGGTCTTCCCGGCGCCGTTCGGGCCAAGGAACGCGAAGATCTCGCCGCGCCGGATCTCGAGGTCGATTCCCGCGACGGCGTCCAAGCCGCCGTACCGCTTGCGGAGCCCCCGGACGACCACGACCGGATCCGTCACAACCCGTAGTGAACCACGACCCGAGCCGCCGCACCGTGCGATATACCTCTTTGAAATGTCCAGCAAGCCCGTCGAGCAGCTCTCGCAGGTGATCGTCCGCTTCGCCGGCGACTCCGGCGACGGGATGCAGCTGACCGGCTCGCAGTTCACCTCCGAGACGGCGCTGCTCGGGAACGACATCTCGACGCTGCCGGACTTCCCGGCCGAGATCCGCGCGCCGGCCGGCTCGCTGCCGGGCGTCTCGGGCTTCCA
>JAFAIV010000172.1 GCA_019236545.1 Actinomycetota bacterium
GTCGAGGGACGCATTCTCCGCGAGGCGATCGCGCAGGTCGAGGAGTGGCCCGAGGCCAAGCGCCGCCGCAGCGCCTACGTCGTCGCCGGAGCCGACTGGCACGAGGGCGTGATCGGGATCGTCGCGTCGCGCCTCGTCGAGCGCTACAACCGGCCCGTCGTCCTGATCGCGGGCGGCGACGGCGACTGGAAGGGCTCCGGCCGCTCGATTCCCGCCTTCGACCTCCACGGCGGCCTCGCCGCGTGCGCGTCGCTGCTCGAGCGCTGGGGCGGCCACCGCGCCGCCGCCGGCCTCTCGATCAAGGAGGAGAACGTCGAGGCCTTCGCCGACGCGTTCGCCGCGCACGCCGCCGGGCTCCTCCTCGAGGACGACCTGCAGCCGGTCACCCAGGTCGACGCCGTCGTCCCGCGCGGGACGCGGCTCACGCTCGACCTCTGCGCCGAGCTCGGCCGCCTTGCGCCGTTCGGCCTCGGCAACCCGGGCGTCACGCTCCTCGCCGCGGGCTGCGAGCTCGCCGACCTCGCCACGGTGGGGGAGGGGAAGCACCTGCGCTTCCGCGTCCGCCGTGACGGCGCCGACGCGGGCGGCGCGATCGCGTTCGGCCAGGGCGGGCGGCTCGACTCCTACCGGCGCGAGGGCCGCTACGACGTCGCGTTCCGGCTGGAGGAGAACCGCTGGAACGGGACCGTCGCGCCGCAGCTCGTCGTCCGGCGCGTCTTCGCCTCGCCCGACGGGTTCGACGAGCTCCGCGACTGGCTCGTCGCCGAGTACCGCAAGCCTCCCGCGGCGCGCGACCCGGAGGCGCAAGTGGTGTTCGCCGAGCTCGAGCTCGACGAGGCCGGGCTCGGCCGCCGGCACCTGCTCGAGTCCGGGCGATTCCGCGAGCTGCTCGCACACGGGCGCCCGGCGCTGCCGAAGGCCGCGTAGGCCGCAGCGCGGCGGCCGGCCGCATCGGCCGCCGCCGCCGGACGCCGCGTCCTACGCGAACTGCCCGGTGTCGACCCAGTCCTCCTTGATCAGCGTCCAGAAGTCCGCCGCCAGGTGCTGGAGGACGTAGTCGTACGGGAGCCAGCCGTAGCCGGCCTGGCCCCACGCGGTGCCCCACGAGTTCCGGATCAGGAACGCGCCGGTCGTCGTCGGGCCGCCCGGGTTCGTGTTGTGGATCTGGAGCGTGTCGTCGTAGCCCGCGATGTCGATCGCGTGCCCGCCGACGACCTGCTCGCCGTGTGTCGGGAAGGGGATCTTCCCGGTCGCCGTCGCCTGCTGGATCGAGCTGTAGACGGTGAACCCGAAGCAGGACGGGAGCCCCGCCGCCGCGTTCGCCTTGATCCGGGCCAGCAGCACCTGCGGCGTCGTCCCGGGCGGGTCGAGCCGGTAGTACTGGATCGCCTTGAAGTCCTGCGCGAACGCGTAGCAGAACGCCGTCGGCTCCACGTCGAACTGGGCGATCTGGTACGGCCAGTACTGCTCCGGCGGGACGCCGAACGTCGCGAGCGCCTCCATCGTCGAGCGCAACGTGGCGCCCGTGTCTCCGTGCCAGCCGAGCAGGTCGCGGGTCGCCTTGTAGAGGAACAGCCGCGACGCGTCGATGTGCCTCCCGGCCGCGCGCCGCTCGAAGTACTCGACGAGCCCGACGCCGGCGTTCGCCGTGCAGGAGCCGAGCTGCCCCTGGTTCTCCACCGGCGAGAACCACTGCCGCAGGTCGACCGCCGCCGGCAACGCGGCCGGCGTCTTCACGCCCTGCACTGCGCCCGTCTTCTTCAGGAGCGGCTTGATCGCCTCGTGGTCGGGCGTGTAGTCGCGGAAGTCGGGCAGGTCGCGGTGCCAGCCCATGCCCAGGTCGGCCGACTGGTCCGCGGAGACGAACCGCGCGATCTCCTCGCGCACCTCGTCGACGACCATGTGCCCGTTCGTCGTCTCGACGTCGACGACAGCCATCGTTGAACCTCCTTGCCGAAGGAACGTGGACGGGGCGCGCACCGGCGGGGCCCTCGATCCGGGGCGGCAAGGAGCCGCAGCAACGTGGGGTGGCGCCTGCGCCAGAACAGCCTCCGACGTTGCTTCCCGGCGAGCGTCCCACCGCCGCCCGGCGGTGTCAAGTCACGGCTTGCGCGCGGCGAAGATCGCCCAGCCGAGCGCCTCGCGCTCGAACGCGAGATACGCCTCGCGGTGCTGCTCGTAGCGCGTCCGGATCCCCGGCGCGTCCGGATCGCCCGGGTTCTCCGCCAGCCACTCCTCCGCCGCCCGCCAGTGGAGCGACTCGTACGTGTCCCAGTCGTCCAGCGAGGAGTCGATCAGCGTCACGAGCTTCAGGCCGGCGCGCTCGATCCGGCCGACCGTGTCGCGGAGCGGCACTGCGCCGATGTCGTCGACCTCGTCCGGCAGCGGCCAGACGCGCCAGTACGGCTCGCCGACGACGACGTGCCCGCCCGCCCGCACGACCGGCCCGAGCGCCGCGAGCGTCCCCTCGAGGCCGCTCCAGACGAACGACGCACCGAGGCAGAGCGCCGCGTCGAACGTCCCAGGTTCGACCGGGAACGCCGCCGCGTCGCCCTCGACGATCTCGACCAGCTCCGCGAGGCCCGCGTCCTCGACCCGCCGCTTCGCCTCCGCGGCGAACTCGTGCGCCCGCTCGACGCCGACGACGCGGCAGCCGAACGTGTCCGCGAGCAGCACCGCCGGCCCCGCCATGCCGCACGCCATGTCGAGGACGCGCGACCCCGGCCCCAGCCGCAGCCGCTCCCCGAGCTGCCGGATCTTCTCCGGGCTCGTCGGGTTCTGGAGCACGTGGTCGCGCTCGGCGACGGCGTAGTACCAGGGCACGGGCCGAAGCCTACGTGCGCGCTAGAGCGAAACCCGGACGACCTGCTGCTTCGGCGCGGGCCGCACGGCGCGGCCGGAGTCCTCGAGGGCGGCGAGCGCCCGGGCGAGCCGCAGCGCCTTGCGCCGCGTCCTCCTGCGCCGGAATGGCTGCATGGAGTCCGTCACTTCGTCGGTGGAACGCGCGTTCCTCCCGTACGGGTTCGCTCCGAACCCCCGGAGTACACTGGGACAGTGGCGACGCTGACGACAGGAGAGAGGCACGACGAGCTCCTGGATGGGCTGCTCGCCGAGCTGGGGACGTACTCCGATGAGGTCGACCGCGAGCTCGTCACGCGCGCCTACCGCTTCGCCGCGGCCGCGCACAAGGGCCAGCAGCGCCGCTCGGGCGAGCCGTTCATCACGCACCCGGTCGGCGTCGCGACGATCTGCGCGCAGCTCCGGCTCGACGAGCAGACGATCGCCGCCGCGCTCCTCCACGACGTCGTCGAGGACACCGACACCGACCTCGCCGCCGTCCGCGAGGAGTTCGGGGACGAGGTCGCCGCGCTGGTCGACGGCGTCACGAAGCTGACGCGCGTCCAGTTCCAGAGCCGCGAGCAGGCGGAGGCCGAGAACTACCGCAAGATGGTCGTGGCGATGGCCGAGGACGTGCGGGTCATCCTCGTCAAGCTCGCCGACCGGCTCCACAACCTGCGCACGATCGAGTACCTCGGCAAGCAGAAGCAGGTGCAGAAGTCGAAGGAGGCGCTCGAGGTCTACGCGCCGCTCGCGCACCGCCTCGGCATCCACGCCCTCAAGTGGGAGCTCGAGGACCTCGCGTTCCAGACGCTGCACCCGCGCAAGTACGAGGAGATCAAGCAGATGGTCGCCGAGCGGCGCGCCGACCGCGAGGGCCACGTCGCCGAGGCCGCGGACGTCCTGCGGCGCGAGCTCGAGAAGGTCGACATCCCGGCCGAGATCTCCGGGCGCGCGAAGCACTTCTACTCGATCTACGACAAGATGGCCAAGAAGGGCCGCGAGTTCAACGAGATCTACGACCTCACGGCGATGCGCGTCATCGTCGAGCGCGACGGCGAGGAGGGAACGCGCGACTGCTACGGCGGGCTCGGCCTGATCCACTCGCTCTGGAAGCCGATGCCGGGCCGCTTCAAGGACTACGTCGCGATGCCGAAGTTCAACGGCTACCGCTCGCTGCACACGACCGTGATCGGGCCGGAGGGCAGGCCGCTCGAGATCCAGGTGCGGACGCGCGAGATGCACGAGACCGCCGAGCTCGGCGTCGCAGCGCACTGGTCGTACAAGCGCGACGGCCGCTCCTCGAAGACGGCCGACGCCGAGTGGAGCGCGTGGGTCCGCCAGCTCATGGACATCCACGCCGACGAGGCGGACGCGCGCGAGTTCGTCAAGAGCTTCCGCACCGACCTCTTCGACGAGGAGGTCTTCGTCTTCACGCCGAAGGGCGAGGTCAAGACGCTGCCGGCCGGCGCGACGCCGATCGACTTCGCGTACGCCGTCCACACCGACGTCGGCCACCGCACCGTCGGCGCGAAGGTGAACGGCCGGATCGTCCCGCTCCACTACAAGCTGCGCAGCGGCGACCGCGTCGAGATCCTGACCGCGAAGACCGGCCGCGGCCCGTCGCGCGACTGGCTCTCCCTCGTCCAGTCGTCGCGCGCGCGCAACAAGATCCGCCAGTTCTTCTCGCGCGAGCAGAAGGAGGACCTCGAGGCGAAGGGCCGCGAGGCGCTCGAGCACGCGCTCAAGGCCCAGAACCTCCCGTACAAGAAGCTCGCCGGCTCGGCCGTCCTCGCCGGCGTCATCCGCGAGACCGGCTTCAAGAAGGCCGAGGACTTCTACCTCGCGCTCGGCTCCGGGAAGCTGACCGCCGGGAGCATCGTCAACAAGGTGCTCCAGCAGCTCAAGGTCGAGGAGGTCGCGGCCGAGGAGCCCGTCGTCCGCAAGAAGCCGAAGGCCCGCGACGCGCTCGCCAGCAACACGTACGGGATCAAGGTCATCGGCGTCGAGGACGTCCTCGTCCGGCTCGCGAAGTGCTGCACGCCGGTCCCCGGCGACGCGATCGTCGGCTACATCTCGCTCGGCAAGGGCATCACGATCCACCGCGATGACTGCCCGAACGTGCGCGCGCTACGGCGCAACCCGGAGCGGTTCACGCCGGTCGAGTGGGAGGGCGGCGTCTCGCAGAGCTTCCGCGTCCAGATCGCCGTCGACTCGTGGGACCGCCCGCGCCTGCTCGAGGACGTCGCGCGGACGTTCGCCGAGCACGGCGCGAACATCGTCTCCTACGGCGGCACCGTCGAGGATCAGATGGCGCGGAACTGGTACGTCGTCGAGGTCGGCGACGTGAAGGGGATGCGGGCCCTGCTCGCGTCGCTCCGGAACGTCGAGTCGGTCTTCGACGCGTACCGCGTCACCCCGTCGTAGCGTCCCTCGTTCGAGGGATTGAGCGTGAAAGCAGGGGGTTACCCCGTTCGAGGGATGCGCGTCGGCAAAGGGCTTGGTTGAGCCAAGCCGGTCACTCGAACGAGGGATCCCACGGCTCGCCTCCGGTGTCCCAGCCGACGAGGCAGAGGTCGGCGATCTCGGCCGCGACGGACTCGAGCAGGGCCCTGTCCGGGGCGCCGTCCGCGGCGAGCTCGGCGATTCGGTCGCCGCGCCACTCGACCGGGACGGCGACGCGCCGCGCGGGGTCCGGCGTGCCCGCATGCGGGCCGAGGACGAGCTCCTCGCCCTCGACGAAGTAGATCCCGGCCCACGCCGTGTCCTCGCGCGCGACGAGGTCGGCGATCGCGCGGCGGAGCAGGTCGTCGGCGTCAGGCGTCGACATCGTCCCCCTCGAACCCGAGGACGGCGGCCCTGACCGCGTCCGGCACCGGCTGCGCCTTCCGCTCGGCGAGGTCGATGTAGACGTTCGTCTGGTGCGCCGTCACGAGGAGCAGGTCGTCGGGCTTGCGATACGCGGCGAACTCCCACGTGACGCTCGTCCGGCCGATCCGCGAGACGCGGACGAAGACCTCGATCTCGTCGTCGAAGACCGCCGGCGCGAAGTACTCGACGTCGTTCGCGCGCATGACGAAGTCGCCGCCGCCGCGCCGCCCGAGCAGCCCGAGCGAGCGCAGGTACTCCGTCCGCGCCAGGTCGAAGTACGGGTTGTAGCGGCCGTAGTACACGACCCCCTGCGCGTCGGTGTCCGAGAAGCCGACGCGCGTCCGCGCGGAGAACTTGAACGGGGGCTGCATCGGCGGCTCATCCTACGCAGACGCGAAGCGGGGCCCTCGCGGGCCCCGCTCCTCTCCCCAACGGAGGGACTTGGGTCAGACCACGAAGCGCGCGTGGCGCAGCGTCGGCGCGTGGCGGACGGCGCGGCGGGAGGCCGGCGCGTGGCGAGCCGGGGCGTGGCGGGCCGGACGGTGGGCGGCGGAGGCGACGCTGGCGACGACGAGGGCGGCAACGGCGGCGAGCAGAGCGGTGACGACGATGCGCTTCACGGTGGGCTCCTTGATCGACGACATGCCGCAAGTCTGGGGGCCGGCGCCCGGCGTGTCGTTCGCGCCCGCGACATTGGAAACGTCAACGCCGCGACATAGGGTTGCCCGGTGGAGTGGCCGCTGCTGGCCGGGATCCCGGCCGACGACGTCCGCGCGGTGCTCGCGGCGAGCCGCCGCCGCGTCTTCGGGAAGGGCGAGGTCGTCTTCCACCGCGGCGACCCGGCCGACTCGCTCCACCTCGTCGTCTCCGGCCGCTTCGCGATCCGGGCGGCGACGCCGCTCGGCGACACCGTCGCGTTCTCGCTCCGCGGGCCCGGGGAGAGCTTCGGCGAGCTCGCGCTCGTCGAGCCGGGCTCGCAGCGGTCGGCGACGGTCTCGGCGCTCGAGCCGGGCGAGACGCGCGCCCTCGCCTACTCGGAGGTCGAGCGCCTGCGGCGGGAGCACACGGCGGTCGACCGCGTCCTGCTCGCGCTGCTCGCGGCCGACGTGCGCCGCCTCTCCGGCCTCCTTCTCGACGCGCTCTTCGTCCCCGCCGACCGGCGCGTGCTCCGCCGGCTGCTCGAGCTCGTCGAGGAAGGCCCGTCGCTCGCGCTGACGCAGGAGGAGCTGGCGCAGCTCGCGGGCACGAGCCGCGCGACGGTGAACAAGGTGCTGCGCGAGGAGGAGCGCCGCGGGACGGTGCGCCTCGACCGCGGCCGGATGACGGTCACGGACGCCGAGCCGCTGCGCCGGCGCGCGCGGGTGAGCGCGTGAACGACGCGATCACCGACGTCGCCGGCGTCCGCGTCGGCCATACGACCGTCCGCCGCGACCCGGACGTCCGCACCGGCGTCACGATCGTCGTCCCGCCGGAACTGCCGCTGTTCGCCGGCGCGCACCGGCTGAACGGCAACGGCGAGCTGACCGGCCTCGAGTGGGTGCGCGAGTCGGGGATGCTGACGACGCCGATCGGCCTGACGAACACGCACTCCGTCGGCGTCGTCCGCGACGCGATCGTCGAGATCGCGATCCGCGAGGGCTTCGCCGAGGACTGGGCGCTGCCGGTCGTAGGCGAGACCTGGGACGGCTTCCTCAACGACATCAACGGGATGCACGTCGCGCGGGAGCACGTCTTCGCGGCGTTCGACTCGGCCACAGGCGGGCCGGTCGAGCAGGGCTGCGTCGGCTCGGGGACGGGGATGATCTGCCACGGCTTCAAGGGCGGGATCGGGACGGCATCCCGGCCGGCGGGCGAGTTCACGGTCGGCGTGCTCGTGCAGGCGAACCACGGCCGCCGCGTCCGGCTCGTCGTCGACGGCGTGCCGGTCGGGGCGCTGATCGGCCCGGACGAGGTGCCGCTGCCGGGCGTCCCGGACGGCGCGGGCTCGATCATCGTCGTCGTCGCGACCGACGCGCCGCTGCTCCCGCACCAGTGCGAGAAGCTCGCGCAGCGGTCCGCGCTCGGCGTCGGCCGCACCGGCGGCGCGGGGGAGAACTCGAGCGGCGACCTGATGATCTGCTTCGCGACCGGCAACCGCGGCCTCGGCGCGACGAGCGGCCGCGTCGAGCTCCAGATGCTCCCGAACGACGAGCTGGA
>JAFAIV010000219.1 GCA_019236545.1 Actinomycetota bacterium
GCGGCGCACCCGCACGACCGCGACACCTTCTACGTCATCCCGCTCGACGGGGGTCACGGCCGGCTGATGCCGGACGGGAAGGCGACGGTCTGGCGGACGCGCGACGCCGGCTCGACCTGGCAGCCGCTCCGCAACGGCCTGCCGCAGGAGGACGCGTGGCTCGGCGTCCTGCGGCTCGGGATGTCCATCGACCGTCAGGACTCCCCCGGCCTCTACTTCGGGACGAGCACCGGCCAGGTGTACGCGAGCGCCGACGAGGGCGACAGCTGGAACGAGGTCTCGTCGACGCTGCCGGCGATCTCGTCCGTCGAGGTCGGCGTCGCGGGCTGACGTGGCCGACGTCCACCTGCCGACGACGCTGACGCCGCTCTTCGCCGGGCTCCCGCGCCGCGTGGACGTCGACGCGGCGACGGTGTCCGAGGCGCTCGACCGGCTCGAGCAGCAGTGGCCGGGCCTCCGCGACCGACTGGTCCAGGAGGGCCCGGCCCTGCGGCCCCACATCCACGTCTACGTGGACAAGGAGCGCGGTGGCCTCGAGACGCCGCTGGAGCCACGCTCGCGCATGGACGTGATCGCCGCGATCAGCGGCGGCTAGCGCATGCTCCAGGCGAGCGCCGAGGCGGCGCGGCGGTTCCTCGTCGCCCGCCAGCTCCTCGCGCCCGCGCGCTCGCTCGTGGGCGGCGAGGCGGCCGTCCTCGAGGTCGTCCGCCGGCTCGGCTCGCTCCAGTTCGACCCGATCGCGGTCGCCGGCCGCAGCCACGACCTCGTCCTGCACGCGCGCGTCGCCGGGTACGAGCCGGCGTGGTGCGACCGCCTCTACGAGCGGCGCGAGATCTTCGAGGCGTTCAACAAGGGGCTCTCGTTCGTGCCCGCGAGCGAGCTCCCGTGGTTCCTCCCTGTGCGAAGCCGCCGCGCGGAGACGATCCTGGCCGAGAACGCGGCGGTCGCGGAGCGCGTGCTGGAGCGGATCCGCGCGGAGGGGCCGCTCTCGTCGGCCGACTTCGAGGTCGAGAAGGGCCCGACGAAGGACTGGTTCGGCGTGCCGACGAACGCCGTCCGCGCCGCGCTCGACGCGCTGACGGTCACCGGCGTGCTCGGGCTCGCGCGTCGCGACGGCAACCGCCGGTCCTACGACCTCCTCGAACGGTTGCTGCCCGCCGAGGTGCTCGCAGCCGACCCGCCGGAGCCCGAGCGGCTCCGACACCGGATGCTCTCCCGCTACCGTGCGCACGGGCTCCTCGGCGTCGCGGCCGGTGACACCTTCGGCGGCCTTGGCCCGGCGGCGCAGCGGAACGCGACGTGCGCGGAGCTCCTCGACCGGGGCGAGCTCGTCCCGGTGAAGGTCGAGGGCGTCGGACAGCGCTTCGTCCTGCGCGACGAGCTCCCGCTGCTGGAGGCCCCGCCCGAGCCGCCGCCCACCGTCGCGTTCATCTCGCCGTTCGACCCTCTCGTCTGGGACCGGAAGCTGCTCGGGACGCTGTTCGGCTTCCACTACGTCTGGGAGCTCTTCCTTCCGCCCGCGAAGCGCCGCTGGGGCTGGTACGTGCTCCCCATCCTCTTCCGCGATCGCCTCGTCGGCCGATTCGAGCCGAGGATCGACCGTGAGGCGGGCCGCGTCGAGATCCTCGACGTCTGGTGGGAGGAGGGCTTCGCGCCGAGGGAGCCCGCGTTCGTCGACGCCATGCGCGAGGCGCTCGGCGCGTACCGCCGCTTCGCGGGCGCGGAGCGCGTGGAGTGGCCGTCCCACCTGGCGGCCGAGAAGCGCCTCTTCGGCTAGACGTCCGGCAGGTCGAGCCGCCGGACGTCGCCCGGCGCGAGCGTCGCGTCCGCGTGCGCCGCGATCTCGCCCGCGCGCGCGACCCACACGTCGCCGCGCTCGCGCACGCGCGCGAGGAACTCGCCGAGCATCTTCGCCCGCGACGGCCGGCCCGACAGGAACGGGTGCATGGTCGGGACGAGCAGGCAGCCCTCGTCGCGCATCGCGTCGAGCTCGCCCGTCCAGAGCTCCAGCACCTTCGACGGCAGCTCGATCTGCGCGCCGATGTCCGGCTCAGGGAGGAACGCGTACTGCTCCCAGTCGTCGAGCGACCAGTGCACGGGCAGCTCGATCAGCGTCCCGGCGTCGGTCTGCAGCCGGTAGGGGACGTCGTCGTCCATCAGCGACGAGTCGTACGCGAAGCCCGCCTCGACGAGCAGCCGCGGCGTGCGCTCGTTCAGCTCCCACCACGGCGCCCGGAAGCCGCGCGGCCGCCCGCCGGTCAGCGGCTCGAGCACCTCCGCCCCGCGCTCGAGGATCGCGCGCTCCTCCGCCTCTTCTAGCGAATACGGCGGCTCGTGGAGGTCGTTGTGCCAGCCGACCTCGTGGCCCGCCGCGACGATGCGCCGCACCGTGTCCGGGTAGCGGCGCGCCGTGAAGCCGGGGACGAAGAAGGTCGCGTGCACGCCCGCGCGCTCGAGGACGCCGAGGAGCCGCGGGACGCCGACCTTCGGCCCGTACGCCTGGTGGCTCATCGTCGATGCCCGCGCCGCGAACCGCTTGTCCACGGCGAGGATCGCGGACTCGGCGTCGACGTCGAACGTGACGGCGACGGCGGCGCGCGCGCCGTTCGGCCACGTGAACTTCATCCCTGGACGAACTGGTGCCGGACGACGCGGTCGCCGTCGAGGTCGACGAGGACGCCGTCGACGACGCCCTCGGAGTAGACGCTTCCCGGGTTGAGGCAGAGCGTGCGGCCGATCGTCGCCGCGGCACGCGACTCGTGGATGTGGCCGTGCAGGCCGAGGAGCGGCTGGTGGCGCTCGATCACCCGGCGCACCGCCTTCGACCCGACCGGGACGATCACCTGCTCCCCGCCCTTCCTCACGACGCGCAGATCCTCCGTGAGCTGCGGCGCCATGTCGAGGCCCGAGTCGAACGGCGGGCAGTGGAGATTGAAGATCGCCGGCACGCCCGGCTCGAGCGCGGCCGCGATCCCCTCCAGCTTCGCTTCGAGCTCGTCCTCCGGGAGCTCCCGCGGCGAGTCCCACGGCGTCGGATTGGCCCAGGCGCACGACACGACCTGGTAGTCGCCGACGCGCACGACGCCCCCGTCCGGGTTCTCGAGCCGCTCCGCCGAGTCGAGGATCGCGTCGATCTCGAATTCGTCGTCGTTGCCGGGCATGACGAGGCAGCGCACGCTGGAGCCGGAGAGCTTCGCGTCGGCGATCTCGACCCAGCGGCGGAGCTCGGCCTGCATCACCTCGCCGATGACGCGGTCGCGGTGCTCCGGATCGTCGGCGAGCCTCGCGTACTCGGCCTCGTCGCAGCGATACGGGTAGAAGCCGTTGAAGCGCACGCGCTTCTCCAGCTCGGCGAGCGCCTCCTCGTCGCGGACGACCTCGTCGCGGCCGAGGACGTGCGCGGCCCAGCTCCCGTCCCCTCGCGCGACGACCGGGACGAGCGCCTTCCCCGTCAGGTCGCCGCCGAGCACGAGCACGTCCGCCTCGTAGAACTCGGCGGCGTTCAGGAACTTGCGCCAGCACTTCTCGCTGCCGTGGATGTCCCCGGCGTAGTAGATCCGCATCTACTCGACCGGGATCTCCTTGAACCGCTGCGAGACGTCGACGCCGCGCGAGCGCTGGATCGCCTTCGCGACGACGTAGATGACGAGGCCGCTGCCGAAGATCGCGAAGTTGAGGATCTTCGTCGAGAGCTTGCCCTCGATCCCGGCGCTCGGGTCGGTCCAGAACGCCCACGCCTCGAAGCCGAGCGCGACGAGGCTGAGCGCGCCGACGATCGACATCACCGGGATGCCGCGCACGCGCCAGCGCACCGGCGACGACTCGAAGACGTCCGGCAGCCGGTACGGGAACGCGATCGCCGCGACCGAGACGATCGAGAAGCCGAGGATGAAGCCGAAGATCCCGACGAGCGCCGCGAACGCGCTCCAGTGCGTGAACAGCCAGAGCGCGCCGACCGAGCCGACGCCGACGAGCAGGAGCGAGTAGATCGGCGTGTGGAAGCGCGGGTGCACCTCCGAGAGCTTCTTCGGCGCGAGGCCGTCCACCGAGTAGGCGAGGAAGTTCCGGCTCGCGTTGAGGATCTGACCGGGCAGCCACGTGTAGCTGAACGGGATGAAGAGGACGAGGATGAACGCCGCCAGCACCGTCGACGACACGCCCTGCGCGGCGATCGCCTGGAACGGGAGGAGGGTCACCGTCGACAGCTTCCCGAACGCGTGCAGGCCGACGACCTTGTCGCCGAGCGCGAGCAGGATCAGGAGGACCGACGTGGTCACGACCGCCGCCGCCGGCATCGACCAGAGCTGCAGGCGCGACGCGCGCCGCACCTCGCCGCCGATGTACGAGGACGACTGGTTGAAGACGAGGTTGATGTAGACCCACGTCCCGGCGAGGAACGTCCACTTCAGCGAGAACGGGCCGTCCTCGGCGTAGCCCGCCTTCCCGGCCGCCTTGTCGAGCGCCGGCCCGAACGCCTGGCCGGTGTGGGCGGTGAAGTTGTGCTGGAACGCGCCGGAGCTCTGGACGAGCCACGTGATCACGACGAGCGCGATGCTGATCATCCCGATCGCGAAGAGGACGTTCTGGATGCGGAAGAAGAAGTGCAGGCCGACGATGAACGCCGCCACGAGCGCCGCGATCAGGATCGTCCCGACGACGAACGCGCCGATCGGCTTGTCGCACCAGGCGCCGAAGCTGACCATCCAGTGCGTCGACGTCCGCTCGCCGACCACGCTGAAGAACGGCGCGACGCCGTAGTAGGCGAAGAAGGCGCTCGGCACGCCGCCATACATGAACCACCAGGCGGTGTTGTTCCAGCTCGACATCATCCCGAGCGCCGGGTGGAGCGTCCGCGAGACGTAGACGTAGTCGGCGCCGGAGCGCGGCATCGCAGCGGCGAAGAAGGCGAAGACGAGCGACGTCGGGATGACGCACGCGAACGTCAGGAAGACCATCAGGTAGAGGTTCGCGCCCGGATAGAACGCGGTCGCGAACAGGAAGACGAGCACGGCCATCAGGCCGATCGAGACGAAGTTCATGTTGTAGACGAGGACGTCCCACGTCCCCGCCGCGCGCACGAGCCCGGTCGCCTGCCGCTCGAAGTGCCGCACCGGCTGCGCCGACGTCATCTCCGCCATCTCGCCCTCCAGCTCTCGTGGGGTTCGCTCGTGCGGAGGATGACAGCCTCCTCGGCCGCTGTCACGGGCGCTACGCGACCAGCGCGGAGCGGACGCGCTCGCCGATCCCGCGCAGCCGCTCGACCGGCTCGTTGGCGAAGACGAAACGCACGTAGCGGGCCGCCTGCTCGCCCCAGCCCACCATCGGCGTCGCCGCGATCCGGCCCTTCTCGAACAGGAGCTCGGACGCGGCCGCGGCGTCGTGGCCGAGGGCGGCGACGTCGAGCAGGAGCGACCAGCCGCCGCCCGGCGGGACGACCGGAAACCCGGCCAGCTCGCCGAGGATCAGGTCGCGGCGCCGCTCGAGCTCGGCGGTCGCGGCCGCGACGTCCTCGTCCCCCGCTTCGAGCGCGACCGCGACAGCATCCTGGGCGATGCCCGTCTGGCAGACGACGTTCGAGATCGCAACGAGCCCGATGTCGGGGACGAGCTCCGGCGGCGCGACGATCCAGCCGACGCGCCAGCCGATCATCCGCAGCTCCTTCGACGCCGAGCCGACGACGACGGTGCGCGGCCGCAGGCGTGGGTCGGCGAGCGGCGAGAGGAGCCGCCGGCCGTCGAAGAGGATCCGCTCCATCGCGGTGCCGTGGAGGAGGAGCAGGTCGTGACGCTCGCAGAGCTCGGCGACGAACGCCCAGTCGTCCGCGTCGAGGACGCAGCCGGTCGGCATCGACGGGCTCATCAGCAGGAGCATCCGCGTCGCCGGCCCGACCGCCGCGGCGAGCGCGTCTCGGTCGAGCCGCCAGCCCTCCGCGCTGGCGACGAGCGGCGCGAGACGCGGCGTGGCGCCCGCCACCCGGACGCGGTTCAGGAGGCCGACGTAGATCGGATCGGTCAGGACGACCTCGTCCCCCGGCTCCACGAACGCGAGCAGGACGTTGAGGATCCCGCTCAGGCCGCCCGCGCTGATCACGCACTGCGAGCTCCAGTCGACCTCCACGCCCGCGAGCCGGCCGACGTGCGCGGCCGCCGCCCGCCGGAGCCGCTCGTGGCCGGGGAACGGGAGGTAACTGTTCGCCGCGTCGTCGTGGACCGCGGCGCGCGTGGCGTCGAGCGCAGCGGCGAGCGGGCGAATGTCCGTGTCGAGGTTCTCCAGCCGCAGGATCCCGGGATCGCCCGCCGCGTCGGCCGCGTCGCCCATCCGGTCGACGCCGATTCCGGCCATCCCCTCCAGCCGCCGGACGCGCCGCACGGCGCTACATGCCCATCGCGTGATAGCCGCTGTCCACGTAGAGCGTGGTGGCGGTCACGTTGCGCGCTGCGTCCGAGAGGAGGTACGCGGCGGCGGCGCCGACGTCGTCGGCGGAGACGTGGCGACGGAGCGGGGCGCGCTCCTCGACGATGTCCTCCATCGTCGTGAAGCCGGCGATCGAGCGGGCCGCGAGCGTGCGCACCGGGCCGGCCGAGATCGCGTTGACGCGGATGTTCTTCCGGCCGAGGTCCCAGGCGAGGTACTTGACCGAGGAGTCGAGCGTCGCCTTCGCGACGCCCATGACGTTGTAGTGCGGCACGGCGCGCTCGCCGCCGAGGTACGTCATCGTCACGATCGAGCCGCCGCCGGCCTTCTCCATCAGCGGCTCGGCGGCGCGGGCGCACGCGACGAGCGAGTACGCGCTGATGTCGAGCGCGAGCCAGAACCGCTCGCGCGGCGTGTCGGTGAAGCGGCCCTCGAGATCCTCCGCCGCGGCGAACGCGACGGAGTGCACGAGGATGTCCAACTCGCCGCCGAACGTCTCCCCGGCCTCGGCGAAGACGCGCGCGATGTCGTCGTCGGAGCGGACGTCGCATTCGGTCACGAGCTCGCCGCTCACGCTGCCGGCCAGCTCGCGGACGGTCTCCTCGATGCGCTCGCCCTGGTACGTGAACGCGAGCCGCGCGCCGCCCGCCGCGAGCTGCTGCGCGATGGCCCACGCGATCGAGCGCTTGTTAGCGACGCCGAGAACGAGCGCGCGCTTGCCGGAGAAGTCGGCCACCGCGCGATCCTAGCGTTACCCTGCGTCTCCCTTGCGCCGCGTCGTCCCGCTGCTCGTCACGTGCGCGTCGCTCGCCGCGGCCGTTCCCGCGGCCGCGCAGCTGGAGCCCGTCGTCCGCCCTGCCGGCCTTCCGCGCGTCCACGCGGGGACGATCCCGCTGCAGCGCGGGACGGCCGAGGTGCGCGTGATCGCGGCGCTCGCCGCGCCGCCGCTGGCCCAGGTCTACGGCCGCGGGCTCTCCGCCTACGGGGCCCGCCGGAAGCTCGCGGTGCACAGCGCGGCCGCGCGCACGTACGTCGCCCGGCTGGCGGCCGCGCAGGCGCGCGCGGTGGCACAGCTGCGTGCGGCGATCCCGCAGGCGCGCGTACAGGAGCGGTTCCGCATCCTCCTCGACGCCGTCACCGTCCAGCTGCCGGCGGGGCAGCTGCCGCGGTTCCTCGCCCTGCGGACGTTCACGAAGGTCTACCCGAGCCTCCAGTACCGGCTCGCCGACGACACGTCGCCCGGGATCATCGGCGCCGACGTCGCGCAGAGGACGCTCGGCGCGGACGGCACCGGCGAGAAGATCGCCGTCGTCGACGACGGGATCGACCAGACGAACCCGTTCTTCGACC
>JAFAIV010000059.1 GCA_019236545.1 Actinomycetota bacterium
CCCCTTGGTGACGGGCGCCGCCATCCGGCCAGCGTACCGAGGCGCTAGCTCAGCGTCGTGACGTAGACCTTGCGGTCGCGCGGGCCGTCGTACTCGCAGAAGTAGATGCCCTGGTACGTCCCGAGCGCGAGCTTGCCTTCGCGGAGCGGCACGAGCACCTGCGGCCCCGTCAGCGTCGCGCGGACGTGCGACGGGGCGTTCGGCCCGTCGGGGTCGTCGACGTGCTTCCACTCCCAGTCCTCGTGGACGACCTTCTGCATCGCGCTCTCGACGTCCTCGCCGACGAGCGGGTCGGCCGCCTCGTTGATCGTCACGCCCGCGGTCGTGTGCGGGACGTAGACGAGCGCGGCGGTCGCGCCGTTCGCCTCGGCCAGCGCCTCCTGCACCTGCGCGGTGATGTCGATCAGCTGGGTCTTCCGGGAGGTCTTGAGTTGGAGCTCGCGCACGGGGCTATCCTAGGCACGCCGTGCCGGAGCCGTTGCGCCAACAGGAGCTCGACGCGCTCAGCGAGGACGCCGACCGCTTCATCGCCGAGCTCGACGAGGAGGCGTACCTGCACGGGTCGGGGCAGAAGGAGACGTACGACATCGTCCCGATCTACGAGGCGCACGCCGACCTGACGAAGCTCGACACGGCCCTCCGGCTGCACGCGAACGTCGAGGCCGCCGGCGGCCGCCGCGTCCGCGAGCTGTGGCGCTTCGCCTGCGAGGGCTACCTCGGCAACTTCGTCCGCGACGAGGCCGAGAAGCTCGCGGAGCTCGAGGCGACGCTGGAGACGGTCGTCGACGGGGAGACGATCCCGTTCCGGATGCTCCGGCCGGCGATCTCGAACTCCGAGGACCGCGCCCGTCGGCAGCGGCTCGAGGAGGCGCGCAACGCGCTCACGGAGGAGCACCTCAACCCCCTCTACCTGCATGCCGCCGGCGTCGTCCACGGCGAGGTCGAGCGCCTCGGCGAGCCGACGTACTCCGCGCTCTACCGCGCCTTCGGCTTCCAGCTCGACGACCTCGCCGACCAGTGCCGCGCCTTCCTCGACGACACCGAGCGCCTCTGGGAGGAGACCGGCGACCGCTGGTTCCGCTCCGCCATCGGCCTCGGCCTCGGCGAGGTGCAGCGCTGGGACGCGTCGCGGGTCTTCCGCGCGGTCTCCTGGGACGCGGCCTTCCCGCGCGAGCGGATGCTGCCGGCCCTCGAGGCGACGCTCGCCGACCTCGGCATCGACCTGCGCTCGCAGGAGAACGTCCACCTCGACCTCGAGGAGCGGCCGACGAAGGACCCGCGCGCGTTCTGCGCCCCGGTCGAGGTGCCGGGTCGGATCTACCTCTGCCTGAAGCCGCAGGGCGGCCCCGAGGACTGGCGCGCGCTCTTCCACGAGGCCGGCCACACCGAGCACTTCGCCCACACCTCCGACGTGCTCGCGATGGAGGAGAAGCGCCTCGGCGACAACGCCGTCACCGAGGGTTGGGCGATGCTCCTCGAGCACCTCACGATCGACCCGGTCTGGCTCGAGCGGCGCCTCGACTTCCCGCGGCCCTACGAGTTCGCCGCCGAGGGCGCGGCCAGCCTGCTCTGGGTCGTCCGCCGCTACTGCGCGAAGCTCCTCTACGAGCTCGAGCTGCACGACGCGCCCGACCCGTCGGCGCTGCGGCCGCGCTACGTCGAGCTGCTCTCCGACGCGCTGAAGGTCCCGCCGAGCGACACGGACTACCTCGCCGACGTGGACGACGGCTTCTACGCGTCGGAGTACCTGCGCGCGTGGGCGTTCGAGGCGCAGCTGCGCGCGTACCTGCGCGAGAAGTTCGGCAACGCCTGGTTCACCCGCCGCGACGCCGGCTCGCTCCTGCGCGAGCTCTGGGGCGAGGGGCAGAAGTGGACGGCCGACGAGCTGCTGCGCGAGGTCACGGGCGACACGCTCGAGCTCGAGGCCGTCGCCGACCGCGTGCGCGAGTCGCTCGCGGCGGTCTAGAACGCGGACGGGCGGCCGAAGCCGCCCGTCCACCCGGAGAGTTGCGCCGCGCTCTCAGTCCTTCTTCGTCGCGGTGCCCTCGATCGTCTTCGGCCCCTGGCCGACGCCGACCTGGATCTTCCGCGGCTTCGGCTGCTCCGGCTTGCGCACGTGCACCTGCAGGACGCCGTGCTCGTACGTCGCGGAGACGTCGGCGTCGGTCACGCCCTGCGGCAGACCGATCGTCCGGGTGAAGGTGCCGAAGCGCCGCTCGAAGCGGTAGAAGCGGCCCTCCTCGACCTTCTGCCGGCGCTCGCGCTCGGCGGTGATCGTCAGCGCGCCCTCGTCCAGCTCGACCGAGATCTTGTCCTCGGGGATGCCGGGGAGGTCGAACGCGTACACGACCTCGTCCTCGGTTTCCCAGACGTCCGCAGTCGGAATCCAGCTCTGCGTGGTCTGGCCGTTGCCCTCGAGCAAGCCGTTCATGAAGCGGCTCATCTCGTTCTGGAGCTGGGCGAGCTCGCGGAAGGGCTCCCAGCGAACAAGCGTTGCCATGACTCTGTCCTCCTTGCGAAGCACAACCTGTTGCGATAGTCAGGATAAAACCTCAGTCCTGATGTGTCAAGTCTCTCCGCCGTGTAGGCTCGCGCCGTGATCCCGCTGCGGGACAACGTCCCGACCCGCACGCGGCCCTACGTGACCGTGGGGATCATCGTCGCCTGTTTCCTCGTCTGGTTCTGGGAACTCGGGAAGCCCGGCGTCGACGTCCACGTCTTCCGCGACGGCTTCTATCCCTGCTCGGTCGAAGGGCCCTGCCTGCACGGCGTGCACGCGCTTCCCTGGTACGAGGGCGTCTTCACCGGCATGTTCATGCACGCCAGCTGGGAGCACATCCTCGGGAACATGCTCTTCTTCTGGATCTTCGGGAACAACGTCGAGGACGCGTTCGGCCACGTCCGTTTCCTGCTCTGGTACCTCGCCGCCGGGATCGCCGCGATGGCGCTGCAGACGTTCGTGACCCTCGAGTTCGCGAGCCGCTCCGGCGCGAGCATCCCGAACATCGGCGCCAGCGGCGCGATCGCCGGCGTCATGGGTGCGTACTTCGTCCTCCTCCCCAACGCCCGCGTCCTGACCCTGATCTTCTTCGGGATCGTCTTCATCCGGGAGATCCCGGCGCACTGGTTCCTGCTGATCTGGATCGCGCTGCAGGTCTGGTCCGGGGGCCTGAGCTTCCTGCAGCCGCAGAGCGGCGGCGGCACCGCGTTCTTCGCGCACATCGGCGGCTTCGCCTTCGGGCTGCTGACGGTGCGGCTGATGACGACGCGCAAGCCGCAGGCGCCGAGAGCGCGCTACCCAGCGCTCTGGTGACGTTCGAAGAGCACGTCGAGCGGGCGCTGGCGTCGCTGCCGCCGGAGCTGCTCGACGCCGTCCGGAACGTCGAGATCACCGTCGAGGACGAGCATCCGGACGACCCCGACCTCTTCGGCCTCTACGAGGGCGTGCCGCTCCCCGAGCGAGGCGACTGGGCCGGCTCGCTTCCCGACCGGATCCGCATCTTCCGGCTCCCGCTCGTCGAGTCGTTCCCCGACCCGCGGCACCTGGAGGACGAGATCCGGATCACCGTCCTGCACGAGCTCGCCCACTACTTCGGGCTCGACGAGGAGCGACTGGACGAGTTGGGGTTTTCCTGAACAACTCGCTGGAATGCGATGGGGGTGACCTGCGTTACCACCTCCATGAGGACCCTGAGCGAGATTCACACCGAGATCGAGCGCCTGAGCGAGGAGCGCAGCGAGCTCTGGCACAGGCTCTCCGACACGTACGACCCCGCGATCCGGCTCGAGATCCGGGCACTGGACACGAAGCTCGACCACCTGTGGGACGAGCACCGAGCCCTCCGCGCGAGGGTCCGGTTCGGCGATCGCGACTCGATCGTCGCCCGGGCACGCGTCGAGGAGCGGCTCGAGCGTGCGGCGTAGCTCGAAGGAGTAGTCGGCCTGCCGACCCCTCCCACGAGGGATCGGCAGGCGGCGGCTCCGGCGCGATGAGACTCGTACCTCGTCCGCCGCGCGGGGGCGTCCCCGCGCGGCGGACGGGGAAAGAGGCCGCCGCGCCGGGCGTCTTGGCAGAGGGGACCGAGCCGCCCGCGCCGCGGCCCCTGCCGCCGTCGGGCTCTACACTGGATCGCGCGGGGCGTTAGCTCAGCTGGGAGAGCGCCGGCTTTGCAAGCCGGAGGTCATCGGTTCGATCCCGATACGCTCCATCGCCGCCCGCGGCCTCGGACGAGGGAAAATCGCCCGCACAGCCGCCGTTCCTGACAAGATGCCGCTGCTTCCCAGCGGGGGGAACGAGTGCACGAAGCAGTTCGAGCATTCCAATACGTCAACATCGCCGCGTACATCACGCTCGCGGTCGTCGCGCTGCTCGCGTGGCTCCGGCGGCGGGATCGTGCCGGGATGTGGGCCGCCGCGGCGTTCGGGTCGCTCGGCATCCTCGAGATCCTGGGGCTCATCCCCAACCACCCGGGCCACCTCGCGGAGCGCGCGGTCGGGCGAGTCGACATCGCGCTCCTCGTCGTCTTCCCCTACCTGCTCTTCCGCTTCACCGGCGTGTTCCGCCGCGCGCGCGGCGACATCGCCAACGCGCTCGCGGTGCTGACGGCGCTCCTCGTCGTCTGGACGTTCGCCCTTCCGTCGACCCCGCAGCCGCACGAGCGCTGGCCCGGGTACTTCACGGCGTTTCTCGTCGTCTTCTTCGTCCACTGGGTCACGCTGTCGGTGCTCATCTCTGCGCGGCTCTTCCGGGCGGGGAGGGCGCAGCCCTCGGTCGCGCGGCGGCGGATGCAGATGCTCGCCTTCGCGTCGGGAGCGATCACCGTCGCACTGCTCGTCGTCGTTCTCGGCGGCTCCGGCAACGCGGCGAACCTCGTCGCGCAGGTGGTCGCGCTGGCCGCCGTCATCGCGTTCTTCCTCGGCCTCGCGCCGCCGGCGATCATCCGCCTCTGGTGGCGCTCGCCGGAGCAGGCCCGCGTCCAGTCCGCGCTCGAGAGCCTGCTCGAGTTCGCCGAGACGCGCGAGGAGCTGGCGGCGCGCGTGCTCGAGCCCGCGGCGGCGCTCGTGGGCGCGCGGGCGCTCGCGATCCGCGACGCGGACGGAACCGTGGTCGGGGCGTGGAACGTGCCGCAGGAGGCGTGGCCGGCATTGAGACGCGGCGCCGCGGTCGTCCCCTCCGCCGGCGCCGAGCTGATCGACCTCGACCTGACGGGCGGCGGCAGCCTCGTCGTCTGGACGACGCCGTACGCGCCGTTCTTCGGCGAAGACGAGCTCGGCCTGCTGCGCACGCTCGGCGCGCTCATGGGCGTCGCGCTCGACCGCGTGCGCCTGTTCGAGGCGGAGCACGACGCGCGCGTCGCGCTCGAGCGCGCGAACGAGGTGAAGGCGAACTTCGTCGCGCTCGCCGCCCACGAGCTGCGCACGCCGATGACGACCGTCCACGGCTTCGTGACCACCCTCCACCACCTCTCCGACCGGCTCGACGAGCGGCAGCGCGAGCAGGTGCGCGAGGCGCTCATCCAGCAGACCGAGCGCATGGCGCGGCTGATCGAGCAGCTGCTCGACCTCTCGCGGCTCGACGCGGAGGCGATCGACATCTCCCCGACCTCGCTCCGGCTGCGCGAGGCGCTCGAGGAGATCGCGACCGCGTCCGCGGCCGACCCCTCGGTCGTGGAGCTCGACGTGCCCGAGGAGCTCGTCGCGCCCGTCGACCGGGTCGCGCTCGAGCGCGTCGTCGGCAACCTCGTCACGAACGCCTTCCGCTACGGGTCGCCGCCGGTGCGCGTGGCCGCGGAGCAGCGCGACCGCCACCTCCGGATCAGCGTCCAGGACGCCGGGAAGGGCGTCGACCCGAGGTTCGTCCCGGACCTCTTCGAGCGGTTCACGCGCAGCGACCAGTCGCGCGGCACTGCGGGCGGCACCGGCCTCGGCCTGGCGATCGCGCGCTCGTACGCGCGGGCGCACGGCGGCGACCTCGTCTACGAACCGGCGCAGCCGAGCGGGTCGCGCTTCGAGCTCGTGCTCCCGGTCGGCGCTCCGGTGTTGCCAGAGCCGGAGCCGCTGGCCACACTGTGACGCGATGGATACGTGGCACGAGGGCTGGAGCGACGACTCCGAGCGGGCGCGCTACGCGCTGCTGATCGAGCAGGTCGAGGGGATCAAGCGCGAGCTGCGCGAACGGGCGCGGATCGTCGCGGCGCGGGAGCAGGAGCTGACCGACATGCGCGCTGACCTCGCGCGCCAGTTGGACGGCACCGGCGCCGGGAAGCGCAAGGCCGGCGACACGAGCGAGCGGGAGCGCGAGCTGGCGGCAGCGATCGCCGCGGCCGAGCGGCGCGAGCAGGAGGCCGCCGCGGAGCTCGCCCTCGCGCAGGCCGAGCGCGAGCGCCTCGACGAGCGCGAGAAGCGGATCCACGAGGTCGAGCGCGAGCTGGCCCAGCGGCGTATCGCGCTCGAGCAGGAGCGGGCCGGGGTCTCCGGCGCCGCCCCTCCGGAGCCTGCCGAGCCGCCGGAGAGCGACCCGCCGCCGCCCACGCCGCTGCCGCTGCCGCCGGACGAGCCGGAGCTCGAGCCTGCAGCCGCGGGCGCGGTCGTCCTCGACGACACCGTCGAGATCCCGCCGCCGGTGGCGCGCTCGCGCCGGCGCTAGCCGCGCAGGTGCTCGAGGACGCGCGTCGCGACCTCGACGACCAGCGGATCGAACTGCGACCCCGCCCCTTCCTCGAGCCGGCGCACGGCCTCGGGATGCGACAGCCGCTTGCGATACGGACGGTCGGTCGTCATCGCGTGGTATGCGTCGCAGACGAAGATGATCCGCGACTCGAGCGGGATCGCCTCGCCGCCGACGCCGTCCGGGTAACCGCGGCCGTCCCAGCGCTCGTGGCACGAGCGGACGATCGGCCGCACCTCCTGCAGGCGGTGGATCGGCGCGATGATCCGCTCGCCGAGCTCCGGGTGGGTCTGCATGACCTGGCGCTCCTCGGCGGTCAGGCGGCCAGGCTTGGCGAGGATCTCGCTCGGGATGCCGATCTTGCCGATGTCGTGCAGGAGCGCGCCGAGCTCGAGCCGCTTCAGCGCGCTGTCGTCGAGGCCGAGCTCGCGGCCGACGCGCAGCGAGAGGTCGGTGATCCAGCGGGCGTGCGTCGACGTGTACTCGTCGTTCGCCTCGAGCGCGTTGGCGAGCGCCTCGACCGTCGAGACGAACGTCCGCTCGAGCCCCTCGTAGCTCGACGCGTTGGCGATCGCGAGCTTCGCCTGCTGCGCGAGGCCGCCCAGGAGCCGCAGCTCGCGCTCGCCGAACTCGACCTCGGCGACGTGCGCCACGATGACGCCGACGCGCCCGTCGACCTCCAGCGGCGCGACCGCGTACGAGGCGCCCGGGATCGTCGGGTCGTCGGTGACGTCCGCATAGTCCTGCGGCGTGACGAGGAACGGCTCGTGCAGCTGCGCGACCTTCTCGACCGGGATCTGCAAGAGCGAGAGCACCTCGGCTCGCTCGGAGCTGTGCCCCCACTGCGCGCGCATCGCGAGGTGGGCGCCGTCGGCGAGCCAGAACGACGTGTGCTCCGAGCCGAGGATGGCCGCCGAGCGCTCGACGACCCGGTCGAGGATCTCGTCGATCCCGGACGCGGTGGCGAGCGAGCGGCCGAACTCGAGCAGCGCGGTCGCGCTGTCGGCCTCGCGGCGCGCCGACTCGTACAGCCGGGCGTTCTCGACGGCAACCGCGGCGTGGCCCGCGAGCACCTCGAGCAGGCGGACGTCGTCCTCGTCGAACTGGTCGAGCCCGAGCTTCGAGACGACGATGACGCCGACGACGCGCGCCCCGTAGCGGAGCGGCGCGGCGAGCAGCGACTCCTCGATCACCGGCGTGCCGGCGAGGTGCGACCCGAACTCGCAGTTCGCCGCGTCGCCGACGAGGAGGGACTCGCCGAGCTCGGCGCAGCGGCCGGTGACGCCACGGCCGACGCGCGTCCGCAGAAGCTCCAGCGGGAGAGCGTTCGTCTCGGAGTTGAGCTCGCCGCGGAAGGCGATCGGGATCAGCTCGTCCCCGTCGGCCACGAACACGCGGCAGTTGTGGTAATCGATCAGCGACCGGAGCTCGGCCGCGACCTCGTCGCCGATCTGGCGCACGTCGTTGAGCCGGTTGAGCTTGCCGGTGAGGCTCTGGAGCATCTTCATGTGCGCGATCGAGCGCACGTCGCGCGTCTCCGCCGGCGAGCCGGGGCGCTCCGTCGCGGAGTCGTCGTAGCGGACGATCCGGTTCTTCCCGTGCGCCTTCGCGGTCATCATCGCCGCCTCCGCGCAGGCCGCCAGCTCGCGCGGGTTCATCGCGTGTTCCGGGCCGAGCGCGATCCCGACCGAAACCGTGATGCTGCCGACCGCCGGGAACTCGACCTCGCCGAGCCGCTGCACGATCCGCTCGGCGACGTTCGTCGCGTCGACGCCGTCACAGGCCGCGATCACCGCGAACTCCTCGCCGCCGAGGCGACACGCGATGTCCTCCGGCCGCACGCTCGAGCGGAGCACGTCCGCGAGCACGCGCAGCATCTCGTCGCCGACGCCGTGGCCGTGGACGTCGTTGACGCGCTTGAAGTCGTCGATGTCGAGCATCAGGACGGCGACCGGCGCGTGCGTCCGGCTCGCCTCCTGCAGCGCGCCGAGCAGCCGCTCGTAGAAGACGGAGTGGTTGAAGAGCCCGGTGAGCGAGTCGGTGCGCGCCTGGTGCTCGAGCTGCGCCCGGATCTGCGCGTTGTCGAGCGCGAGCGCGGCGGCGTCGCCGAAGCGCTTCGCGAGCTCGAACTCCACGTCGTTGAACGCCGCGTCCTCGCCGACGCGGTACACGTTGAGGACACCCTTGATCCGCGAGCGCGCGATCAGCGGGACGCAGATCAGCGCCTCCGGGTCGATCGGGGTGCCTGGCACGAAGCGGACGCGCGGGTCGAGGTGCGCCTGGTTCGTCAGCACGGCCTCGCGGTTGCGCGCCGCCCAGCCGCTGATCCCCTCGTCGAAGCTGCAGGAGCTCCGCATGATCTCCTCCGCCCACTCGTCGCGGACGAAGACCGGCTTCAGCATCCGCGAGGCCTCGTCGGCCTCGTAGATCGTCAGCGTGTCGTGCGGGATCAGGTCGGCGAGCGTGTTGGACACGCGCAGCAGCAGCGCGTCGAGGCTCTGTTCGGCGAGCACCTCGTGGAAGACGTCGGCGAGCCGCCGGTAGGACTCGACGAGGGCAGGCTCGGCAGGACGCTCCTCGGGCGCCGCGCCGTGCTGAACCAGCCGGAGATGCGATTCCGGCCGAGCTACCACGTCAACAATCCCTCCGTTGGAGCCGCAAGTTCCCCGAAGCATCGTCTGCCGGAGGGGGCCGGGAATCCCCCGGGTGAGGGAACCGCGAACGGGGTAGGTCCAACCGTTGTCGTCCGGCTCCGCAGCCGAGCTCCTCCCTCCCGCGCCGACGCTACCGCGGCTGCGCGAGGCCGCCGCGAGCTGCCGCGCGTGCCCGCTCTGGGAGAACGCGACGCAGACGGTCTTCGGGGAGGGCCGCGCCGCCGCCCGAACGGTGTTCGTCGGGGAGCAGCCGGGCGACAAGGAGGACCTCGCCGGCGCGCCGTTCGTCGGCCCCGCGGGCCGCGTGCTGGACGATGCGCTCGCCCAGGCCGGGATCGACCGGGCGGCGGTCTACGTCACGAACGCGGTCAAGCACTTCAAGTGGGAGCCGCGCGGCAAGCGGCGGATCCACGCGAAGCCGTCGTGGAGCGAGATGGCCGCCTGCCGGCCGTGGCTCGACGCCGAGCTGGCGGTCGTGAAGCCGCGGGTGCTCGTCTGCCTGGGCGCGACCGCGGCGCAGTCGCTGCTCGGCCGGCAGTTCCGCGTCACGCGCGAGCGCGGACGCTGGGTCGAGTCGGAGCTCGCCGAGTACGTGACGGCGACGATCCACCCGAGCGCGATCCTCCGCCAGCGGGACGACGCCTCGCGCCACGCGGAGATGGAGGCGTTCGTCGCGGACCTGCGCCTGGTCGCGTCCGTGCTCCGAAACGACGACGGCGGCCCCTGAGGCCGCCGTCGAAAGACCTGCCGATCGGGGCTCCTCAGTCGCCCCAGTCGAAGTCGCGGGCGCCTGCACTCGTCCAGAAGCCGGATTCCTCGGCCACCGGGACGGCGCTCTCAACGGTCTTCTCCTCCTCGCCGGTCGGCCAGGCGAGGACGTTCTCGAGGCTGGCATCGCTGAAGTCCGGCTCCACGCCGTCCATCGTCTCCTCGATGCGGGCCTGCTCCTCGGTCTTGAACAGCGGATGGTTCTCGAAGGGATCGTCCGCCTTGTAGCGGTCGATCGGCATCTTCGGGTCGAGCGAGGCGTTCCGCTCCTTGAGCTCGAGGTGATCCTTGATCACCTGCGCGAAATACGACGGTGTCTCGACTGGCATAAGTCTCCTCCCGATCGGCCAGTTGTTCCTGCGGCAGTCTACCCCGATTTGCGGCCGATTCCCGGTTGAGGCTACTAAAAGGTCCGGATCCTTGTCGATCTTTCGACACGGTTCTTCCCAAGCCTCTTCGCCTCGTACAGGGCCCGATCGGCCGCGGCGAAGAGGGCCCGTTCCCCGTCATTTGGCTGCAGCTGGGCCACTCCGAAGCTGCAGGTGACGCCGAATGCGGCCCCGTCCCGGCCGTGGAAGGAGCGCTCCGCCAGGGAGGCCCGGACCCGCTCGGCCAGCTGCACGCCGCCGTCCGCATCCGTCCCCGGGAGAAGGAGGACGAACTCCTCCCCGCCCCACCGGCCGGCGAGGTCGGCCTCGCGCGCCGTGAGGCGGAGGATGGTGGCGAACTCGCGCAGGACGTCATCGCCGAGGGCGTGCCCGTGGCGGTCGTTGACGGCCTTGAAGTCGTCGAGGTCGGCGACGACGAGCGTGAAGGGGGCGCCGAGGCGGTCGGCGCGGGAGATCTCCTGCGCGAGCGCGTCCTCGCACTGCCGCCGGTTGGCGATGCCGGTGACCCCGTCCACGAGCGCCTGCTCCTCGACGATCGCGTGCAGGCGCGCGCTCTCGAGCGCGAACGACGCCTGCGACAAGAGCGAGGCGGCGGTGATCCGGTCCTCGTCGTCGAACGTGCCACGCAGCGCGAGCGTGCCGAACGTCTGCCTCCCGACCGTGAGTGCGTACTCGAGCGTCTCGCCCTCGGCGTGCGGATTGCCGGCGGTGGCGACGTTGCCGTCGGTGCGCAGCTCCGCGTACTCGGCGCCGGTCGCCTCCACCGCCGTATCGACGACGACCCGGAGGAGCTGTTCCGTGTCGGTCGCGCCGAGCGCGTCGCCGAAGCGGTCGATGGCGAGGCGGAGGCGCGTGCGTTCGGCGTCGAGCTCGGCGAGACGCGACTCGAGCTGATCTGCCATCTCGTTGAAGGCGGCGCCGAGGTCGGCGAACTCGTCGCGGCCGTGCACGGCGACGCGTTCGTCGAGGCGGCCCTGCGCGATCGCGTGCGCGGCGTCGGCGAATCCACGAAGCGCGCGCACGATCGAGCGCCCCTCGAGGAACGCGACCGCGGCGACGAGCAAGACGGCGCCGAGCAGCCCCAGGAGCAGGCGGTCGCGGCTCGACGCCTCCGCGCTGTCGATCGTCGACTGCGGCGTGAGCACGGCGAAGCGCAGATCCGGACTGTCCGGGAGCGAAGGCGCTGCGAGCGCGCGGTACTGCGCGCCGCCGACGGAGACGACGGCGACACGACCGGGCGTGAGCGCCAGGACGCCGTGCAGCGTCGGCGCTGCGGCGACGATGCGCGTCCCGTCGACGAGCGCGAGACGATCGCTCGTCTCCAGTCCTGCTGCACTGCGCAGCGAGAGGATGAACGATGTGTTCAGCGGGACCGACGCGATGACGGTGCCGGCGAGCCCGTGCGTCGTGATCACGTCCGCCTCCCGGCGAATGGCGAGGGACGGCGCGCGGCCGACGCGGAAGTGCGGCCCCACCACGGTGAGGCCCGGCGGCAGGAGCGCGGCGACGGCGCTGCGGTCGCGGCGCTCGAGCGCGACCTGGAACGCGCGCGTCTTCGCCAGGCGCTCGGCCCCGTTCGCGGCGACCGAGGCCCGGTCCTCGTAGCCGGTGAGCGCCACGCGGAGGCCGGCCTGGAGCCGCGTGTCCACCCGGTGCTGCTCGCTCTGGCCGTACGCGGACGTGAAGCCCCACAGGACCGCCCCCGCGGGCAGCAGCGAG
>JAFAIV010000098.1 GCA_019236545.1 Actinomycetota bacterium
GGACGAGGTGCGTGTGCAGGATCGCCGGCCGCTTGCGCATCAGGTAGCCGACGAGGCGGCAGAACGCGACCGGGTCGACGTCGGTGCGGACGGGGATCGCGTCGAGCGGGACGCCACGTGCCTCGAGCTCCCGCGCGAAGTCCCACGCGCCGGGCTCATGCTCGTGGAGCATCAGCATCCGCACGTTCCAGCCGCGCTCGCGCAGGCGGGGAAGGAGCGAGAGCAGGTGTGCCTCCGAGCCGGAGATGCCCGCGACCTTCTGGAGGTGGACGACGAGCGGCCCTTCGCTCATGCGCGCGCCTCCACCACCGCCGCCATCAGCCCGTCCACCCACGACCGCACGGAGTGATGCTCCTCCACCCGTGCTCGCAGCGTCGTCCCGATCGCGTGCCGCTGCTCCGGGCCGAGGGCCGCGAGCGCCGACAGGCGCTTGGCGAGCTCGCCGGGACGGTCGCGCCGGAAGAGCAGCGGCGGCTCGATCCCCTCCGCGAGGTCGTCGTGGACGGGGTTCGACGCGAGGACGGGGAGGCAGGCGGCGCACGCCTCGTAGACGGCCTTGTCCGCGGAGCCCGCCTCCATGTTGTTGACGAGGACGTCGCTGCGCGCGAAGAGGCCGGGGAGCATCTCGCGCGGGATCGAGTCGCCGAGCGTGACGTGTTGCGAGAGGGCGAGCCGGTCGACGAGGTCGGCGAGCTCGGCCTTGTGGCGGCGCTCGAGGCCCGAGCCGGTCGTGCCGCGGGTCTCCAGCGTCACGTTCGTGCCCGCGGCGCGCGCGGTCGCGACGGCCTCGACGATCGTCTTCAGCCCCTTCGAGGGCGAGTAGCGGCCGACAGCCACCGCGCGCAGGCGGCCCGCCTCGCCGTGCGGCTGGGTCGGCGGGAAGGCAGCGACGTCGATCGCCTGGCCGATCGCGCGAACCTTCTCCGACGGAAGCGGGAACGAGCGCCGGTCGGCGCTGAGGATCAGCGTCGACGCGCGCTCGGAGAGCCGGAGCGGCAGGTGCTTCTTCCAGTGCGCGTACCAGAGGAGGATCGGGACGCCGCGCCGTCGTGCGAGCGGCGCGGCCGCGACCGCGTAGAGCGGGACCTGGTGCGCGATGAAGGCGTCGGCGCCGTCGATCGTCTCCGCGACCGCGCGCTCGAAGCGGACGAGCCGCTGGGGCCGGCTGGACGCGCCGAAGGTGCGCAGGCGGACGTTGGCCGGCCGGCCGACGAGCGTGCCGGCGTCGGCGATCACCTCGACCTCGTCGACGCGGCGCGCGAGCTCGTCGACGACCTGCGTCGACCAGGCGAGGAAGCCGTGGCTCGCGTCGAGCTTCTGGGTGCAGAAGACGATCCGGCTCATCGGAGGGCAAGGGTACGGTCGACGAGGTCCCGGATCCGCGCCCCATAGGCATCCGGCGTCACGCCCCACTCCTCGCCGGTACGGCGAGCGGCGGCGCCGAGCCGCTCGGCGAGAGCGCGGTCGCAGAGGATCCGGACGAGCGCGTCGGCGAGCGACTGCGCGTCGTCGGGGTCGATCAGGAGGCCGTTCTCGCCGTCGTGGACGACGTCGGGGATCCCGGCCCGGTTGCCGCCGACGACGGCGCGGCCGCGGCAGACGCCTTCGAGCGCGACGCGCGGCAGGCCCTCGGAACGCGACGGGAGGCAGACGAGCCACGAGTCGTCCATCGCCGCGGCGACCTCCTCCGAGGTCAGCCGCGGCGACCACTCGACGTCCTCGGGGACGAGCGCCCGCAGCGAGCCGTCGCCGACGACGTGCAGCCGGGCGTCGGGCACGCGCTCGACGACGCGCGGCCACGCGGCGACGAGCGTGTCGAAGGCCTTGTAGCGCTCGAGCACGCCGACGAAGACCGCGCGCGGCGTCTCCGGGAGCGGCGCTGGCGGCCGCGCGAGGAACGCGTCCGCGTCGACGTAGGACGGGAAGCAGACGAGCGGCTCGACGCCGAGCGCGCGCACCTTGCCGGTCGTGTGGGTGGAGACGGTCTTGACGGCGTCGGCACGGCGGACGGCGAACGGCGCGATCGCGTCGTTGAGCGGGTTGAGCAGCCGCCGGAGCGGCGAGCCGTAGAGGCGCGTGGCCTCGTGCCAGTCGCCCTGGACGTCGAGGACGAGCCTCACGGGGACGCCCGCGAGCCGCCGCGCGAGCAGGACGAGCGCGAGCTCGTGGACGCCCTGGACGACGGCGACCTCGGGCCGGAACGCTCGCAACTCGCGGGCGACGCGGAACGGGAGGAGCAGGTAGTAGAGCGGCCCGTCGAGCGCCGGGAACGGCGCCGCCAGCCGGAAGCGCGGGTCGCTCGGCTGTCGCGCGGGCGCGGCGGCGACGACGCGGAAGTCCGAGACGGCACCGATCGCGCCCCACTTGCGCGCGGGCGCGCCCTCGAGCGGGAGCCGGATCCGTTCGCGCGAGACGAAGAGGACGCGGGTCACAGCGCGTCGACCAACTCGCGCATGCGTGCCGAGTACTCCTCAGGGGACGAGATCCAGCGCCGCGCCGCGGCGCGGGCGCCGTCGGCGAGCCGCGCGGCCAGGTCGCGGTCCGTGAGCACGCGCACGAGCGCGTCCGCGAGCGCGAACGCGTCGCCAGGCGGTACGAGCAGCCCGCTGACGCCGTCCTCGACGATGTCGGGGATGCCCCCCGCCCGCGATGCGACGACCGGCCGTCCGCGCGCGAACGCCTCGATCGCCACGCGCGGCAGACCCTCGGTCAGCGACGGGAGGACGAGCGCGGTCGCGTCGTCGAGCGCGGCGGCCAGCTCTTCCGGAGTGAGCCGGACGTCCCAGGAGGTCTGCCCGGGCAGGTCGCGGACGAGCGCCTCGACGACCTCACGCTTTCGCCCGTCGCCGACGATCCGCAGCCGTGCCTCCGGAACGCGCGACGCGGCGCTCCGCCACGCGGCGGCCAGGCCGGGGACGTTCTTCGGCCCGGCGAGCGCGCCGACGAAGAGCAGCGACGGCGGCTCCGGCAGCGGCGCGGGCGCGGCCGCCGTGAACGCGCCCAGATCCGAGTACGTCGGGAACGTGGCCGCGGGCTCGACGCCGAGCCGGCGGACGAGGCCACTCGTGAACGGCGAGACCGTGCGCACCGCGTCCGCGCGCGCGAGCGCGAGCCGAGCCGCCGCGGCGCTCGCGGGCTCGAGCAGGCGCCGCAGCGGCGAGCCGTACAGCCGCGTCGCGCTCCGCCAGTCGCCGTGCACCTCCAGCAGCAGCCTCGCGTGACTTCCGGCGAGCCGCCGCCCGGCGAGCGCCGCCGCCGCCTCATACGGGCTCTGCGCGACGATCGCGTCGGCGGGGAACTCGCGCAGCTCGCGGGCGACGAGGCGCGGCAGGCCGAGGTAGAACGCCGGGCTCGACGCGCGGACGAGCCGGAAGCGCTCGTCCTCGCCCTCCCCGGTCGCGAGGACGCGCCAGTCGAGCTGCTCCGCGAGCGCGTCCCACTTCCGCGCAAGCCCCGGCTCGAGCGGGAGCCGGTAGCGGGTGCGGGCGACGAAGAGGACGCGTGGCCGGCTCATCCGGCGGCGGCCGCCAGGAGGGCCTGCTCGAGCCGCGCGAAGACGACGTCGCGGTCGTACTCGCGCACGGACGGAGCGGCGGCGCCGGCGAGCCGCTCGCGCAGCGCGGCGTCGGCGAAGAACCGCTCGATCCCGGCCGCGATCCCCTCCACGTCGCCCGCCTCGAAGAGCAGCCCGTTCTCGCCGTCACGCACGACCTCCGCGACGCCGCCGACCCGCGTCGCGAGCACCGGCGTCCCGACCGCGAGCGCCTCGACGACGGTGTGCGGGAAGTTCTCCCAGCTCGACGTGAGGAGCGACGCCTCCGCCGCGCGGAACAGCTCGAGGATCCGCTCGCGCGGCAGCGGGCCGAGGAAGCGGACGCGCTCCGCGAGGCCGAGCTCGGCGACGCGCCGCTCGAGCGGCTCGCGCTCCGCACCCTCGCCCGCGATCAGGAGCTCGACGCCGTCCACGCGGGCGATCGCGTCCAGCGCGACCCCGAGTGCCTTCTGCGGCCCGAGCCGGCCCGCGAACGCGAGTGTGCGGCCGTTCATCCCGAGCTCGCCGCGCAGCTCCTCACGCGGCCGGAGCTCCGGCAGCGGCGGCGCCGGGTTCGGCAGGACGGAGACTCGCTCCGCCGAGACTCCCCAGGACACCGTGAGCCGGCTGAGGTACTCGCTCGGCGTGAAGACGTGCGCCGCGTGGCGCAGCTCCCAATCGCGCGCGAGCCGCAGCGCCCGGATCGCGAGATCACCGCGCTCGCGCTGGAACGCGTCGACGTCGCCCTCGACCATCCTCCGGCGGCGTGCGCGCTCGAACGCGGGGTCCGCCGTGAGCTTGACGACGTACGGCTTCCTCGCCACCGACGCGCCGAGCGCGCTCCGGCCGAACATGCCGGTCGTGTAGACGACGTCGTTCTCGCGGGCGCGGTGGTGGATCAGCGCGGCGACGCGGTAGTGGCGGACGCCCAGCCGGTGGCGGCGCGAGACGGCGCGCACCGGGTACGGCCTCGTCGCCGGCGGCGCGTCGGCCGTCGTCACGACCTCGACCTCGTGCCCGCGCTCGCGCAGGAACTCCGCCACCTCGGGAGCGTGGCTCGCCGGCCCGCCTACGTCGGGCGGCCAGATCCCGGAGACGACGAGCACCCTCACGCCGGCACCGGCTCCGGCGTCTCGCGGCGGATCCGCGCGAAGAGCACCCACCACGCGAGCGCGAACGCGACACTGCCGACGAGCACGGCGAGCGCCGCGCCGGTCGCGCCCCACGCCCAGCCGAACGGGATCGCGAGCGGCAGGAGCACCGCGGTCTCGATCGCGTGCGTCCACGTCCGCCACGACGGCTTGCCGATCGTGACCGCGAACGACTTCGACCAGCCGACGACGAACTGGACGACGCCCGCGACGACGATGACGCGCGCCGCGGTGACCGCGCCGAGGTTCTTCGCCTGGAAGAGCAGGCGGATGATCTCCGGCATGAAGACGAGGAGCGGCACGAGCAACGCGACCGACGCCAGCGCGGCGAGCAGCGTGTAGCGGCGCACGCCCGCGAAGACGCGGCCGAAGCGGCCGCCCTCCCAGTCGCGCGTCTGCTCGGTGAGGAGCACGAGCCGGATCGGCGCCGAGACGGCGTTGAACCCGGTCTGCGGCGACTGCGCGACGCGGAAGTAGCCGACCTGCGTCGCCGTGTTGACGATGCCGAGCAGCATCGGGGTCAGCGTCGTCCGCAGCGAGATCACGCCGGTGGCGACGCTCGACTGGACGACGAAGCCGATGATCTCGCGGCGCTCCGGGCCGAGCGGCGTCGCCTCCGCCCGCGGGAAGCGCCGGAACGCCGACAGCCCGGCGATCCCGATCGCCGCCGACGCGGCCGCCTGCGCCGCCACGATCCCGCCGACCGCCGCCGTCAATCCGTGCGGCGCTCCGACCGCGATGCCGGTCAGCCGCAGCGCCATCGACAGCGCGAGGAAGAAGCCCCGGATGTCGTAGCGCCCGCGCAGCATCAGCGGCACGGCCGACATCCCCTCCGGGCTCTGCAGGAGCGGGATCGCCGCGCCGAGCGCGAGCGGCAGCCGCAGCTCGGCGTGCCCGAAGACCGGCTTCGCCAGCGCCGCGAGCCCGAGCAGCGCGAGCCCGGCCAGCACCGCTCCGACGATCTTCAGCCAGAAGACCTGCCGGAACAGGCGGTGGAGCCGCCCGAAGTCCTCCCGCTCGATGAAGCGGAAGCCGTACTTGATCAGCGCCTCCTCGATCGTCAGGTCGAGCAGGGTCTGGAAGAACCCCGTCGAGGCGATGACGATCGTGAAGAGGCCGAGCGTCGAGGTGCTGAAGATGCGGGCCGCGACGACGGTGCCGAGGAAGCCGAGCGCGACGGAGAGATACGTCCCGGCCGCGGCCCCGACGCGGCGCCGGAAGACGGAGTCGCCCATCAGGAGGCCAGTGTAGAGCCGGTTTCGGCAGGTTCCGGACTAGACTCGCCGCCGTGCGGTCGTCGGTGATCCGGAGCTGGAGCGTGGGCGCCGTCGTCCTCGCTGCGGCGCTTCCGGTCGTCTTCCTGCACCTGAACTACCAGCCGTCGTTCTCGGCCGGCAGCGCGACGATCAAGCTCTCGGACCTGGCGATCCTGGCGGTCGTCGTCGCGGCCGTCGCGGCCGCTGCGCGCAGCGGCCTGGGACGCCTGCGCGCCGGCCTGCCGATCTGGATCGCCGCGGCGCTCTTCCTCGGCTGGATCGTCCTCGCGTGCTTCTACCCGCTCGCGTCGTCGCGCGCGTACCCGTGGCACACGCACCTCGTCACGGCGGGCGAGTTCGGCCTCTACGCGCTGCTCGCGCCGGCCGTGCCGCTGCTCGTGCGGAAGCGCGACGACGCCCTGCTCGTCGCGGGGACGCTCGTCGGCTGGAGCACGATCGCCACCGCCGTCGGGATCGCGCAGTGGCTCGGCTGGCACGGCCTCGCCGGCTGGGGGCGGTCGCGGCGGCAGCCGTCGTTCCTCGGGCCGCACGACTTCGCCTCGCTCTCGGGGATGGTCCTGGGGCTCGGGCTCGTCGCGCTCCTGTTCCGGCTCGAGGGGAGGTGGGTGCGGCGCGGCGCCTGGCTGGCGGTCGCGAGCGGCCTGATCGGGTTCGTGATCGGCGGCGCGAGCGCCGGGATCATCGGCCTCGTCCCGGCGACGCTCGTGGCCGGAGTGGTGGCGTGGAGGCGGGAGCGGCTCGAGCGCCGGACGCTCGCGACCGTCCTCGCGGCGACGGCGGTCGCGTCGCTCGGGGTCGTCGTTCTCCGCGCGGGCGACTTCGACCAGTTCTTCCGCTTCCTCGGCTTCAGCAAGGCGCCGCCGACGAACGCGCACATCCAGACGTACTCGCAGCGGACGCTGCTCGCGTACATCGGCTACCGGATCTGGATCCACCACCCGCTCGTCGGCGTCGGCTTCGAGGGCTCCGGCGACCCGGCCGCGTTCGAGCCGGAGTTGCCGGCCGCGCACGCCCGCTTCCCGCACGTCCTCCCGCTCGCGTTCCCGGCGCCGCAGCATCCGTACGGCGTCCAGATGCTCTACATCCAGGTGCTCGCCGACCTCGGCGTCGTCGGGGGCGTGCTCCTCGTCCTCCTCTTCGCGGCCGGCCTCTGGGCCGCAGGGCGCGCCGCGCTGCGCGGGCCGCCGTCGCGCGCGCTGTCCGGGACGCTCGGGCTCTTCTGGCTGCTGCTCGTCATGGGTCTCTGGACGGCCGAGGGCCTGGTCGCAGGGATCCCGCTCGACGCCGTGACCTGGCTCGCCTTCGGCGCCGCCGCGCTGTGAACCCGCGCCTCGACCCGCGCCGGACGTCTGTCCAGTACGCCGTCCGGAAGCCGCTGCTCGACTGGCTCCGGGCGCAGCGCTGGGACGGGCTGCGCGTCCTCGACGCCGGCTGCGGCGACCGGCCGTACGCGCCGCTCTTCGCGAGCGCGGCGGAGGTCGTCGGCTTCGACCGTCCGGGGAACCCGCACGCCGACCTGCACGGCTCGATCGACGCGATCCCGGCGGAGGACGCGAGCTTCGACGCGGTCGTCTGCCTCCAGGTCCTGGAGCACGTGCCCGACCCCGCAGCGGCCGTCCGGGAGCTGTGCCGCGTCGTCGGGCCGGGCGGCCGCGTCCTCCTCTCGACGCACGGCGTCTACCCGTACCACCCGAACCCGGACGACCTCTGGCGCTGGACACCCGACGGGCTCGAGCGGCTCTTCCGCGACAATGGCGCCTGGTCGTCCGTCTCCGCCCGACCGGGGGCCGGGACGGCGCTCACCGTGGCCATGCTCAACGCTCATCTCGTCGACCTGCTCTGCAAGCGCGCGCACGCGCGGCCGCTCGGCCGCCCCCTCGTCGCGGCGCTGAACGCGGTCGGCGAGTCGCTCGACCGCGCCGTCCCGCTCCTGCGGCAGAACGTCCCCGGCGCGCTGACCGCGAACGTCCACGTCGAGGCGGTGGCCGCGTGACGCGCGTGCTCGTCACCGGCGGCGGCGGCTTCATCGGCGCGAACCTCGTCCGCGGCCTGCTCGAGCAGGGCGACGAGGTGCGCGTGCTCGACAACTTCTCGACCGGCAACCGCCAGAACCTCGCCGGCCTCGACGTCGAGATCGTCGAGGGCGAGCTGCGCAGCTACGAGCGCGTCCACAACGCCGTCCGCGGCGTCGAGCTCGTCTACCACCTCGGCGCGCTCGGCTCGGTGCCGCGCTCGGTGCAGGACCCGCTCACGTCGAGCGCCGTCAACGTCGAGGGGACGCTCAACGTCCTGCTCGCGGCACGCGATGAGGGCGTCCGCCGCGTCGTCTTCTCCTCGTCTTCGTCGGTCTACGGTAACTCGGGCGAGCTGCCGCGGACGGAGGCGATGCCGGCCGACCCGATCTCGCCCTACGGCGTCGCGAAGCTCGCGGCCGAGCGCTACTGCGTCTCGTTCAGCCGCGTCTACCACGGGTTCGAGACGGTCGTGCTGCGCTACTTCAACGTCTTCGGGCCGCGCCAGAGCCCGTTCTCGCAGTACGCCGCGGTCGTGCCGCTCTTCGTGACGGCGATCCGCGACGGGCGGCCGGTGACGATCTTCGGCGACGGAGAGCAGTCGCGCGACTTCACCTACGTCGGGAACGTCGTCGAGGCGACGATGCTCGCCGGCCGGGCCGACGGCGCGAGCGGCCAGATCTTCAACATCGCCGCCGGCTCGCCCGGGAGCGTCAACCAGCTCGCCGACTCGATCGGCCGTATCCTCGGGAAGCCGGTCGAGAAGCGGTTCGAGCCGCCGCGGCCCGGCGACGTCCGCGACTCGTGGGCCGACGTCTCGTTCGCGGAGCAAGTGCTCGGGTATCGCGCGTCCGTCGACCTGGAGGAAGGCCTGCGCCGCACGATCGAGTTCCTCGATGGCCGCTGACAACGGCCGCGTGAAGGTGCTGCGCGTGATCGCGCGGCTGAACGTCGGCGGGCCCGCGCTCCACGTCGCCTACCTCACTGAGGGCCTCGCGAGCCGCGGCTACGACACGACGCTCGTGGCCGGCTCGCTCGCGCCGGGCGAGGAGTCGATGGCCTTCGTCGCCGAGCAGCATGGCGTCTCCGTCGTCCCGCTCGAGGAGCTCCACCGCGAGATCTCGCCGTTCCGCGACCTCCGCGCGATCTACAGGCTGGCGAAGCTGATCCGGCGCGAGCGGCCGACGATCCTGCACACGCATACGGCCAAGGCGGGCGCCGTCGGGAGGCTCGCTGCCCTTCTCGCGGGGCCGTCGAAGCCGCCGATCGTCGTGCACACGTTCCACGGACACGTCCTGCGCGGCTACTTCTCGGCCCCGCTCGCGTACGGCTTTCGCAAGCTCGAGGGCGTCCTCGCCCGCTGGACGACGGCCCTCGTCGCGGTCAGCCCTCAGGTGCGGGACGACCTCGTCGCGCTCGGCGTTGCGCCCGCCTCGAAGTTCACCGTCGTCCGCCTCGGGATCGAGCTCGACAAGCGCGTCGGCGAGGGCGATCCCGATCGCGACGAGACGCGCCGACTGATGGGCGTCGTCGGCGACCGCTTCGTCGTCGGCTGGGTCGGTCGCATGACCGCCGTGAAGCGGACGGACGACCTCCTGCGGACGCTGCGCCGCCTGGTCGATATGGGAGTGGACGCCGTCCTCTGCCTGGTCGGCGACGGCCCCGACCGCGAGGAGCTCGAGCAGAAGGCGCACGAGCTCGGCGTGGTGAAACGCTGTCTCTTCGTCGGCTACCAGGAGGACGTCGCGCGGTTCTACGACGCCTTCGACGCCGTCCTGCTCCCGTCCGCGAACGAGGGGACGCCGGTGAGCGTGATCGAGGGCCTCGCCGCAGGCCGGCCCGTCGTGGCGACGCGCGTCGGCGGCGTGCCGGACGTCGTCCGCGACGGCATCGACGGCTTCCTCGCCGACGTCGGCGACACCGAAGCGCTTGCACGCCGCCTCGCGGAGCTCGCGGCGGACCCCGAGCTCCGCGAGCGGATGGGCGCGTCAGGACGCGAGCGCGTCCTGACGCGGTATGCGGTCGAGCGGCTGGTCGAGGACACCGACCGGCTGTACCGGTCGCTCCTCGAGGCCGTCTAGCCCTTCGCGGCCTTCGCGAACGCCGCCCAGGCGGGCTTCTTCTGCCCGGTGACGGTCTGCAGGCCGGACTGCCAGCTCCCCGGCGGCGGGCCGTCCTTGAGCAGGTACCAGAGGAAGATCTTGATCCGCGGGTTCTGCCGCGCCATCGAGACCGACTGCGTCAGCCACGCGGCCTGGTTCTGCCAGCTCGTCCCGTAGACGGTCTTGTTCGGCGGGTTCGTCTGGTAGCCGTACTCGGTCACCCAGATCGGCTTCGAGCCG
>JAFAIV010000312.1 GCA_019236545.1 Actinomycetota bacterium
TGACGTCCACGTCGAGCTCGTGCGTCTCGACGCCGTCGAGCGTCTCGCGGAGCCCGGCCAGGAGCTCGGCGTCCGCCTCGGGATCGTGGAACGGCTGGCCCTCGACGTCGATCATCGAGACGCCGCGCAGCGGGACGAAGAGCGCCGTCGGCCCGGTCGCCGCCGACAGCTTGCGCCCGATCCGCCGCCCGAGCTCGCGGTTCTCCTCCGGCGTCGTCCGCATCAGCGTGACCGTCGGGTTGTGGACGTAGAGGTTGCGGCCCTCGAAGCGCTCCGGGACGGTCTCGCGCGGGCCGAAGTTGACCATGTCGAGCGCGCCGACGGAGACGACCTGCGGCACGCCCGCCGCGCCGGCGGCCTCGAGCCGGTCCGGCCCGGCGGAGAGCACGCCGCCGACGAGCTCGTCCGCGAGCTCCGTCGTCGTCAGGTCGAGCACGCCCGCGAGGTAGCCGCCGCGCACGAGCGCCTCCATCGACTGCCCGCCGGTCCCGGTCGCGTGGAAGACGAGCACCTCGTAGCCGAGCTCCTCGAGCCGCTCGCGCGCCCGCGTGACCGCCGGCGTCGTCACGCCGAACATCGTCGCGCCGATCAGCGGCTTCTCGTCCAGCGGCGGCACCGTCGCCTGCGCCATGCCGGCGATCGCGCCGGCGGCGTTCGAGAGGATCCGCGCCGAGATCGAGTTGATCCCGGAGATGTCGACGACGGAATAGGTCATCGTCACGTCGACCGCGCCGACGTACGGCCGCGTGTCGCCGGAGGCGAGCGTCGAGACCATCAGCTTCGGCACGCCGACCGGGAGCGCCCGCATCGCCGCCGTCGCGATCGACGAGTTCCCGGAGCCGCCGAGGCCCGCGATCGCGTCGAGCCGACCCTCCGCGTGCAGTCGCCGCGCGACCGCCTCCGCGCCCCGCGCCATCGCGGTCACCGCGGCGCCGCGGTCGCCCCGCGCCGCCAGCCCCGCCGCATCCTCGCCGACCGCACGCGCGACCTCCTCGCGCGAGACGTCCGGCTCGACCTGCGGCTCGAAGACGCCCACGTCGACGAGCAGCACGTCGACCCCGTGCTCGCGCACGCGGTCGCGCAGGTACGCGAGCTCGTGACCCTTCGTGTCGAGCGTGCCGACGAGAACGACGGTGGCCAAGCGCGCTACGCCGTCTCGGCGGCGAGCGGCTCGACCCCCAGGAACCGCCGTTGCAGGTCGGGATCCTCCGACAGCTCCTTCGCGGTCGTCTCCGCGGCGATGCTGCCCGCCACCATGACGAGCTGGCGCTCCGCGATCGCCGTCGCCACGCCGAGGTTCTGCTCGACGAGGAGGATGCTCAGGCCCTCCTGCTCCAGCTTCCCGAACGTGTCGATCAGCACCTCGATGATCGTCGGCGCGAGCCCCTCGGAGGGCTCGTCCATGATCAGGAGCTCCGGGTTCGTGAGCAGCGCGCGGCCGATCGCCAGCATCTGCTGCTCGCCGCCGGAGAGCTGCGAGCCGCCGTTGCGCTTCCGCTCGGCGAGGCGCGGGAAGAGCTCGTAAACGCGCTCCGGCGTCCACGAGCCGCCGCGGGAGAGCGGCCCGGTCAGCATCCGCAGGTGCTCGTCCACGGAGAGCGAGGGGAAGAGCCGCCGGCCCTGCGGGACGTAGCCGATCCCGAGCTGCGCGACCTTGTACGACGCCTTGCCGACGAGCTCCTGGCCCTTGAAGCGGACCGAGCCGCGGATCCGCGCGGGCGGGATGCCCATGATCGCGTTGCAGAGCGTGGTCTTGCCCATGCCGTTCCGGCCGATCACGGCGACCGAGCCGCCGGCGAGCTCGAACGAGACCTCCTCGAGGGCGCGCGCCGTGCCGTACCAGGCGTCGAGCCCTTCGACGACGAGCAGCGGCTCAGCCATCGGCCTGGTGCCCCCGCCCGAGGTAGAGGTCGTGGACGGTCTGGTTCGCGCGGATCTCGTCCGGCGTCCCTTCGACGATCACCCGGCCGTCGTGCATCATCGTCACCCGCTGCGCGACCCGGAGCGCGACGTCCATGTCGTGCTCGATCAGGATCAGCGTGATCGAGGGGTCGAGTCCCAGCAGGAGGTCGGTCAGCGCGACGCGCTCGCCGCGCGAGAGGCCGGACGCCGGCTCGTCGAGCATCATCAGCTTCGGGTCGGAGGCGCGGGCCATGCCGATCTCCAACTGGCGCTGCTCCCCGTGCGAGAGGTTGCCGACGAGCGTCGACTCGCGGCCGCCGAGGTGCACGGACGCGATCAGCTCGCGAGCGCGCCCGCGGAGCTCCTCGTCCTGCTTCGGGACGACGACGGGGCGGAGGTGCCCCTGCTTCACGCCGAGCACGGCGAGGTAGAGGTTGTCCTCGACCGAGAGGCCGTGGAACAACCGAGTCTTCTGGTAGGTGCGGCCCATCCCGAGCTTCGCGCGGTGGCGCGCGGCGACGCCGGTCACGTCCTGGCCGAGGAAGTGGATCGAGCCGGAGGTCGCGGGGAAGTCGCCCGAGATGACGTTGAACAGCGTCGTCTTGCCGGCGCCGTTCGGGCCGAGGATGGCGCGCCTCTCGCCGTGCGCGACGTCGAGGTCGACGTCGCGCACGGCGTGGAGGCCGCCGAACCGCCGGCCGACCCCCCGCAAGCGGAGGATCGGCTCGGCGTGCTCGGTGACTACTGCTTCCGACAAGGAGCTCCTTAGCCGCCGATCACCGGGGGCGTGATCTCCTTGCCCTGCCACGGCAGGGCCTTCTTCGTGCAGGGCGGGAACGTGCGTCCCGGAGGCGGCGTGGCATGCGAGAACGTGCCGCCGAAGGTCTGGTCGACGTTCGGCACCTCGCCCACCGTCTTGATGGCCAGCTTGCCGTCCTTGCCGACGTACAGCTGCTGGTAGTAGACGTTGGTCACCGCGTTGCGGTTCGCGTCCAGCTTGATCGGGCCGTACGGCGCGTTCCAGGTGACCTTGCCGATCGCGTCCTGGAGGGCCTTCTGCCCGCCGGAGATGTCGCCCTTCACGGCCATGAGGCCCTTCAGGAGACCGACCGTGTTCGCGTAGTAGCTGTACGTGAACACCGACGCCTGCTGGCCGGTCGGAGCGCCGAACGGCGGGATCGCCTTGAACGTCTTCGCGTAGAAGGACGCCCACGCCTTGGCAGCGGCCGTGTTCAGGTCGCCCGCGGTGCCCGAGCCGCCGACGTACGCGCCGGCGACGCGGTTGCCGAGCTGCTGGAACTCACCCGGGGTGCCCCAGAACAGGTTGCCCATGAACTTCTTCCCGTCGATCGGGCCATGGGCCTGCTCGTACGCCTTCAGGAACGGGATGAGACCGGCGCCGCCCACGGCGACGAACGTGCCGTCGACGTTGGTCGGGAGCTGCTGCGCGTACGACGAGTAGTCCGTCGTGTTGAGCGGCGGGAAGACGCGCTTCGTGACGTTGCCGCCCGCACCGCAGAAGTCGGCGATGAAGCCCGCAGCCGACGTCCACGCGAACGAGTAGTCGTCGGCGATGACCGCCGCCGTCTTCCAGTGCAGCTTGTTGTACGCCAGGTCGCCGAGGCCCGCGTTCCACTGGGCGCCGTCGCCGTTGAACCGGAAGAAGTTCGGGGCCTGCACCTTGAGCGTCGTGTCCTGCGCGCCCGCGGAGCCGTTCACGAACGTCTTCGTCGGATGCTGCTTGGCGTAGTTGGCGACCGCGATCGACTCGTCACCGGACAGCGGGCCGATCATGATGTCGGCGCCGAGCTGCTCCATGAGCCGCTTGGTCTCCTTGATCGCCGTGTCGGCCTTGTCGTTCGAGCAGCCGACGCCGACGAGGTTGAGCGGATGCCCGTCGATCGAGGCGCCCGTCCAGCCGTCACGCGGCACCGACGGGTTCTTCACCTTCGCACCGGCGAGCTGGACCATCGCGGCGTCGACGCCGGAGAGGTCCTGGTTGTCGAACGAGCCGAACGCGCCCTGGCAGTCCGAGAGAACGCCGATCTTGATCGGCGTCCCGGCCGCAGAGCTCGCGGAAGCACCCACCGCCGCGACTGCCGCCGTGACTGCGGCGAGCGCCAGCAGCGGAATGAGCTTCCACCTGCGCTTGAGCGTCATGCGCTTGCCCTCCTCCTGTTGATACCGGTCGTTGCCTTGCACTTGTCCTGCACTGAGTCGAGCCCCTGATCTCCTCGTTCCGTCCTCCTCTCAGACGCTCGGCTCTACGGTCCCCGACTCGAGCGGGGCCTGGGCGGTTGGGGTCTGGCTCCGTCGCCGGCCGGCAAGCGAGAGCAGGCGCTCCCAGATGCCCATGAGGCCGCCGGGCGACAGAATCACGATGGCGAGGAAGACGAGGCCGATCACGGTTCCGAACCGGGTGCTGAGGGACCAGAACCCGAGCCTCTGCACGTAGTTGTTGAGGACGACGAAGACGAAGGCGCCGAGCCACGCCGCCTCGAGCCGGAACAGGCCGCCGATGACCGCGATCACGAGCACGTCGATCACGGCGGAGAGCTGGATCGACGCCGGGTCGATGTGCTGGTTCCACCAGACGAAGAGGACGCCGCCGCACGCGGCGACGAAGCCGCCGAAGGCGAACGCGATCGTCCGGTGCAGCCGGACGTTGTAGCCGAGCGAGCTCATGCGCACCGGGTCGTCGCGGACGCCCTGGAGCGAGATGCCGAACGGCGTGCGAACGACGTAGCGCATGAGCGCGTAGAGGACGAGCGCGACGCCGAAGCAGACGTAGTAGAGGCGCCAGGGGTGCGCGTCCACGGGCCCGATCTGCTTCGGCGCGGGGATGCCGCTGATTCCGCCGAAGCCCGAGAGGTCGGTGACCTGGCCGAAGAAGTAGTTCGCGATCACCGCGAAGGTGAGCGTGATCATCAGGAAGTAGATCCCGGTCGAGCGGCTCGAGAGCGCCCCGAAGAGGATGGCGACGATCGTCGCGATCACGATCCCGAGCACGACGCCCCACCACGGGTTCCAGCCGAGATTGAGGCCCTTCGTGTTCCCGTTCGTCGTCAGGTTGCCGACGACGAAGCCGGCGATGCCGTAGATCGACACCTGCGCGAGCGAGACCATGCCGCCGTACGCGGAGAGGAAGATCAGGCTGGCGGCGACGATGCCGAGGATCAGCGTCTGCGTGAGCAGGTTGGCCGTCCAGAACTGCGGCACGAGGAACGGCGCGACGACCGCGAAGACGAGGACGAGGCCGCCGATGCCGCGGTCGACGGTCAGCGCCGGGAGTCGCCGCATCAGGCCTCCCTCCCGAAGAAGCCGAGCGGCCGCACCGCGAGGACGATCGCGACGAGCACGAACGTGAAGATGATCGAGTAGTACGTGTAGTTCGACGGCAGGTACGCGGCCGAGAAGTCGCTGACGAAGCCGAGCAGCAGAGCGCCGACCGCGGCGCCGCCGAGCGAGCCCATGCCGCCGATGATCACGACGACGAGCGAGTTGAGCAGCCAGTTCGCGTCGACCCCCGGCGCGAGGCTCGCGAACGAGCCGCCGATCACGCCGCCGAGGCCCGCGAGCGCCGAGCCGACGAAGAACGCGATCGCGAAGGTCAGCTGGATGTTGATCCCGAGCGCGGAGACCATCGCGCGGTCGTCGACGCCGGCGCGAATCACCATCCCGGCGCGCGTCCGCTTGAGCCAGAACCAGAGCAAGATCCCCACGCCGACCGCGATGCCGAGGATGAACAGGCGCGCCACCGAGTACGCGACGCTGCCGATGTTCACGAACGTGTCGATCTTCCCCGGCCACGCGATGTCCTCCGCGACGCCGCCGCCGATGCCGAGGTACCCGGGCAACATCAGGTCGGCGAGGATCGTCGCGATCGCGATCGTGATCAGCGCCTGCCGCAGCTCCTGGCCCTGGTTCCAGCGCAGGAAGAGCTGCTGCATGAGGAGCCCGACGCCGCCGATGATCAGCGTCGCGGCGACCGCCGGGATCACCCA
>JAFAIV010000214.1 GCA_019236545.1 Actinomycetota bacterium
CCCGAACCGCCGCCCGCGGCCGGTCGGCGTCGCGGGCCAGATCATCCCGTGGAACTTCCCGCTGCTGATGCTCGCGTGGAAGGTCGCGCCCGCGCTCGCGTGTGGGAACACCGTCGTGCTCAAGCCGGCCGAGACAACGCCGCTGACCGCGCTTCTCTTCTGCGACGTCCTTCGCCAGGCCGAGCTCCCACCGGGCGTCGTCAACATCGTCACCGGCGACGGCCGCACCGGCGCCGCGATCGTCGACCACCCGGACGTCGACAAGATCGCGTTCACCGGCTCCACGGAGGTCGGGAAGGCGATCCAGCGCCAGCTCGCCGGCAGCGGCAAGCGCCTCACCCTCGAGCTCGGCGGCAAGGCGGCGAACATCGTCTTCGACGACTGCGCGCTCGACCAGGCCGTCGAGGGGATCGTCAACGGCATCTACTTCAACCAGGGCCACGTCTGCTGCGCCGGCTCGCGCCTGTTCGCGCAGGAGTCGATCTACGAGCCGCTCGTCGAGAAGCTCAAGCGCCGCCTCGAGACGCTGCGCGTCGGCGAGCCGCTCGACAAGAACACCGACGTCGGCGCGATCAACTCCGCGATGCAGCTCGAGAAGATCACGGAGCTCGTCGAGTCCGGCCGCGAGGAGGGCGCCGAGATCTACCAGCCGCCGTGCCGCCTGCCGGAGAAGGGCTACTGGTTCGCGCCGACCGTGTTCACGAACGTCGCGCAGAGCTACCGCATCGCCCAGGAGGAGATCTTCGGACCCGTCCTCTCCGTCCTCACCTTCCGCACGCCGGAGGAGGCGCTCGAGAAGGCCAACAACACGCCGTACGGCCTGAGCGCCGGCGTCTGGACGGAGAAGGGCTCGCGGATCCTCTGGATGGCGCAGCGGCTCCGCGCCGGCGTCGTCTGGGCGAACACCTACAACCGTTTCGACCCGACCTCGCCGTTCGGCGGCTACAAGGAGTCCGGCTTCGGCCGCGAGGGCGGCCTGCACGGGCTCGAGCCGTACCTGGAGTTCGACGCATGAGCCGCCTACCGGTCAAGAAGACGTACAAGCTCTTCATCGGCGGCGCGTTCCCGCGCAGCGAGTCCGGCCGCACCTACGAGGCCGAGGGCCAGAACGTCGCGCGCGCGTCGCGCAAGGACGTCCGCGACGCCGTCCGCGCCGCGCGTGCCGCGCAGCCGGGCTGGGCGGGCGCGACCGCGTACAACCGCGGCCAGGTGCTCTACCGGCTCGCCGAGATGATCGAGGCGCGCGTTCCGGAGTTCGCCGACCTCTGCGGCGGCCGCCACGAGGTCGAGAAGGCGATCGACAGGATCGTCTGGTACGCCGGCTGGGCCGACAAGCTGTCGCAGGTCCTCGGCGGCTCGAACCCGGTCGCCGGGCCGTACTTCAACTTCACCGTCCCGGAGCCGACCGGCGTCGTCGCGGTGCTCGCGCCGGAGGAGCCTGCGCTGCTCGGCCTCGTCACGCGTATCCTGCCGCCGCTCGTCGGCGGGAACGCGGTCGTCGCCGTCGCGTCGACGCACCGGCCCCTCGCCGCGGTCGAGCTCGCCGAGGCGGTCGCCACGAGCGACGTCCCCGGCGGCGTCGTCAACATCCTCACCGGCTTCGCCTCCGAGCTCGGGCCGATCCTCGCGTCCCACATGGACGTCAACGCGATCGACCTCGCGGGCGCCGACGGCGACGCGCCCGACCTCGAGCGGCTCGCGGCGGACAACGTCAAGCGCGTCGTCCGCGGCAAGCCCGACGTCCAGAGCCCGTGGGAGATCGCGCGCTTCCTCGAGCTGAAGACCGTGTGGCACCCGATCGGCCAGTAGCTCGATAGGCTTCCGACGAGGCATGGCGAACCGCCGTTTCAGCCACGCGATCGCCGAGGGTGACGGGATCTCCGTCATCGCGGCGGTCGAGGACGCCGACTCGGCGCGAGACGCCGAGGGACAGCGCGCGGAGGCGCTCGTCGTCCGCGGCAACCCCGCGTCCGTGCGCGAGGGGACGTCGCTGCCGATCCTCTGGCGAGCCGCGGTCGCGCCCGAGGACGCGGCCGAGGTCGCCGACGCGATCCTGCTTCCGTTCGACTCGCTCGACGAGGCGCTCCACGAGGCGGC
>JAFAIV010000070.1 GCA_019236545.1 Actinomycetota bacterium
CCAGCTCGAGCGCAGCGACGACGTCTACTGGACGCTGCGGCAGACGCTCGTCTCGCGGATGGAGGACCTCGACGCGTTCGACCGCGCGTTCGAGGCGTGGTTCCTCCGCGCGCCGGTGAAGCCGTCGCCGCGGCCGGTCGAGAAGGCTCCGCAGGCCGAGCGGCGGAAGGGCGGCGCGCCCGGCAGCGGGCCGGAGGTCGACGGCGGCGACGTCGAGACCGGTGGCTGGACGGACGACGAGCTGCTTCGCACGCGCGACTTCGCCGCGATGTCGCACGAGGAGTTCCTGCGGGCGCGGCGGCTCATCCGGGAGATCGCGGTCGGAAGGCCGCGACGGCGGACGCGCCGGCTCGCGGCCGACCCGCACGGCGAGGTCCTCCACCTGCGCCGGATGGTGCGGTCGTCGCTCGCCACCGGCGGCGACCCGGTCGAGCGGGCCTTCCGCAGCCGAGGCGACGCGCCGCGGAAGCTCGTCCTGCTCCTCGACGTCTCCGGCTCGATGGAGGCGTACGCACGGGCGCTGCTGCTCTACCTCCACGCGGCGCGCGGCTCGGGCCGCGGCGTCGAGACGTTCGTCTTCGGGACGCGGCTCACGCGCGTGACGCGCGCGCTCGCCTCGCGCGACCCCGACGCGGCCCTCGCGGCGGCCGCGAAGGAGGTCGTCGACTGGTCGGGCGGGACGCGGATCGGCGAGTCGCTGAAGCGCTACAACGACACCTGGGGCCGGCGCGCGCTGACGCGCGGCGCGGTCGTCGTCATCCTCTCGGACGGCTGGGAGCGCGGCGACCCCGAGCTCGTCGCGCGGGAGATGCGCCGTGTCGCGCGGCAGGCGTTCGCGGTCGTCTGGGTCAACCCGCTCAAGGGCGACCCGCGCTACGAGCCGCTCGCCGGCGGGATGCGCGCGGCGTACCCGCACGTCGACAAGCTCGTCTCCGGCCACGACCTCGCCAGCCTGGAGGCCCTCGGTACGATCCTGCGGGGGATCGAGCGGAGGCACGCGGCTTGAGGGAGGCAGCGTGAAGGAGATCGTCGACAACGTCGAGCAGTGGCGCGCGAAGGGCGAGCGCGTGGCGATCGCGACCGTCGTCGCGACGCGCAAGTCGGCGCCGCGCCCGGTCGGCGCGAAGCTCGCGATCTCCGAGAGCGGCGAGATGTGCGGCTCGGTCTCCGGCGGCTGCGTCGAGAACGACGTCGTCATCCACGCGCAGGAGGTGCTCGCGGGGGGTGAGCCTCGGTTGCTCAGCTACGGCATCTCCGACGACGAGGCGCTCGGCGTCGGCCTGCCGTGCGGCGGCGAGATCGACGTCTTCGTCGAGCGCCTCGATTGACGCTCGCCGACCGCCTCCTCGAGCTCGCGCACACGGACGAGCACGCCGTCCTCTTCACCGTGATCGAGGGGCCGGGGCGCGGCGACAAGCTGCTCGTCCTCCTCGACCGCGACGAGGTCGTCGGCGACGGGCCGGACGGGCTCGTCGAGCTGGCTCCGGAGATCCGGCGCAACCACGTCTTAGCGCACGGCGACGCGCGCGTCTACGCGGAGGTCTACGGGCCGCCGCCGCGGCTCGTGGTCGTCGGCGCGGTCGACACGGCGGAGGCGCTCTGCGCGGCCGCGCGCGCGATCGGCTGGCACACGACCTGTGTGGACGCGCGCGCCGCGTTCGCGACGCGCGAGCGGATCCCGAGCGCGCACGAGCTCGTCGTCGCCTGGCCCGAGGACGCGTTCCAGCAGGTCCCGCTCGACCGCGACACCGCCGTCGTCACGCTCGCCCACGACGACCGCTTCGACGTGCCGACGCTCGCCGCCGCGCTGCGCAGCGACGCGTTCTACGTCGGCGCGATCGGCTCGCGCCGAACGCAGGACCGGCGGCGCGAGCGGCTGCTCGCCGAGGGCTTCACCGATGACGACCTCTCTCGGATCCACGGCCCGACCGGGCTCGACATCGGCGCGGAGACGCCGCCGGAGCAGGCGCTCTCGATCCTCACGGAGGCGCTCGCCGTCCGGGCCGGCCGGCCGGGGACGCCGCTGCGCACCGCAGGGCACCGCATCCACGTCGAGAGCTAGCGAGCCTTCTTTTCGAGTGGTACGGTCGCGCGGCGAAGAAGCGCGACACGAAAGGAGACGCGGCGGTGGCAATCGCTGTGAACTCGGAGAAGCTCCGGCAACTCGTCGACGAAGGCGCGGAGGTCGAGCAGGTCGCGACCGGCTTCACCTTCACCGAAGGCCCGATCTGGATGCCCGACGGCTCGCTGCACTTCAGCGACATGCCGGCGGACAAGCGGCGGCGCTGGCACCCGAGCGAGGGCGTCACGGTGCTCCGCGACCCCAGCAACAAGTGCAACGGCATGACGCTCGACAACGACGGCAACCTGATCGTCTGCGAGCACGTGACGAGCTCCGTCGTCCGCGAGCGGCCCGACGGCCGCCGCGACGTGCTCGCGTCCCACTGGGGCTCGAGCTACCTGAACAGCCCGAACGACGTGATCGTCGCGTCCAACGGCTCGATCCTCTTCACCGACCCGACCTACGGCCGCATGCCCGGCTTCGGAATCGAGCGCGCGCAGGAGCTCGACTTCCAGGGCGTGTACCGGATCGCGCCCGACGGGACGCTGACGCTGCTCGTCGACGACTTCGCGCAGCCGAACGGGCTCTGCTTCTCGCCCGACGAGTCCCTGCTCTACATCAACGACACCGTCCACGCGCGCATCCGCGTGTTCGACGTCGGCCCCAACCACGAGCTCTCGAACGGGCGCGTCTTCGCCGAGAACATCGGCGACGGCGATCTCGCGAAGGGCGGCCTCGTCGACGGGATGAAGATCGACGAGCACGGCAACGTCTACGTCACCGGCCCCGAGGGAGTCTGGGTCTTCTCGACCGACGGCGAGCACCTCGGCGTCATCCGCGTCCCGGAGAGCGTCGGGAACATCAACTGGGGCGACGACGACTGGCGGACGATGTACATCCCCGCCTCGACCTCGGTCTACCGCGTCCGGCTGAACGTCGCGGGCAACCGTCTCGGCTACATGCACTAGGGGAGGAGAGCATGGACAGGATCGATCCCAAGTCCGCGGCCCTGATCATCCAGGACCTGCAGAACGACGTCATCATCGAGGGCGGAGCGTTCGCCGAGTCGGGCGCGCCGGCACACGCGACGTCGCAGAACGTCGTCGAGAACGTCCGCCGGCTCGCCGAGGCATGCCGCGCGAGCGGCGTGCCGGTGATCCACGTCTGGTACCTGGTCGAGCCGGGCGCGCCCGGGCTGAAGCAGAACGCGCCGCTGTTCGAGGGCGTCAAGGGCGCGAACGCGCTCGTCCGCGGTACGTGGGGCGGGGCGCCGGTCGACGGCCTCGAGCGGCAGGACGGCGACTTCGTCGTCGAGAAGATGCGGATGAACGCGTTCTACGACACGACGCTCGACATCCTCCTGCGCGGGCTCGGCGTCGAGACGCTCGTGATCACGGGCGCCTGGACGAACATGTCGATCGAGCACACCGCGCGCCACGCGGCCGACGCCGGCTACCGCGCCGTCGTCGCCTCGGACGGGACGTCCACGGTCAACGACGACTGGCAGCGCGCCGCGCTCGAGTACGCGATGACGAACGTCGCGACCGTCGCAACGTGCTCCGAGATCGCAGAGGCGCTCGGCGCGGCCGTCGCCGCGTGAGGGTCGCCGGAAGGGCGGCGCGGTGAAGACCCGCGCCGCCCTCTTCCACTCGCCGGACAGGCCGCTCGAGGTCGTCGAGCTCGACCTCGAGGAGCCGGGGCCGGGAGAAGTGCTCGTGCGGCTGGCGGCAGTCGGCGTCTGCGGCAGCGACCTCCACGTCGTCCGCGGCGAGTGGACGCGGCCGACGCCGATGGTGCTCGGGCACGAGGGCGCGGGGACCGTCGAGGCGGTCGGCGACGGCGTCACCTCGCTCGCGCCCGGCGACGCGGTCGTGATCTCCTGGGCGCCGGCCTGCGGGGAGTGCGTCGCGTGCCGGAGCGGGCGCCGCCAGGCGTGCGTGCCGCTGCGCGCCGCGATCTCGGCCGGGACGCTGCCGGACGGGACGACGAAGCTCTCGTACCGCGGCGAGACCGTCTACCGCATGACCTCGACCGGCTGCCTCTCGGAGCTGACGGTGCTCCCGGCCGAGTCGGCGCTGCCGCTCGGCGACGGGATCCCGCTCGAGCAGGCGGCGCTGCTCGGGTGCGCTGCGCTCACCGGCGTCGGCGCGGCGCGGAACGCTGCGGACGTGCGGCCGGGCGAGACGGTGCTCGTCGTCGGCGCGGGTGGCGTGGGGCAGTTCGTCGTCCAGGGCGCGCGCATGGCCGGCGCGTCCGAGATCGTCTGCGTCGACCCGAACGCGGCCCGGCTCGAGCAGGCGCTCGCCCTCGGCGCGACTGCCATCGGCTCCCCTGAGGAGGTGGCGTCGCTGCTCCCGGACGGCGCGGACGCCGCGGTCGACGCCGTCGGCGCTCCCGAGACGGCCGCCCTCTCGCTCGCGGGCACGCGAGCCGGCGGGCGCTGCGTGGTCGTCGGGATGCCTGCCGCGGGCGCCCGCTACGAGTTCGACCCGCTCGAGTTCACGAACCGCGAGAAGACGCTGCGCGGTTCCGTCTACGGCTCGGCCGACCCGGCCGACGCGCTGCCCGGCCTGCTCGAGGACGTCCGCGCCGGGAGGCTCCAGCTCGCCGCCCTCGTCGGGCCCAGCTACCCGCTCGAGGAGGCCGACGAGGCCTTTCGCGCCTCCCTGGCCGGGGCAGCGGGACGGGTGCTGGTCACGCCGTAACCCGGATTCGGGACCAGCCCCAGCCGGGCTTCCGGTACCAGCTCGAAACCATCTGAATACGCTTTACAAGCTGTAAGCAAACCGCTGCTTCCATGTCGCGCCCATGGGTCACGAGGGCGCACTGCTGGAGGTCCGGCAGGTCGGCAAGAGCTTCCCGGGCGTGCAGGCGCTCGCGGGGGTCGACCTCGCGGTCCGGGCCGGCGAGGTGCACGCGCTCGTCGGGCAGAACGGCGCCGGCAAGTCCACGCTCGTCCGCTGCATCACCGGCGTCCACGCGCCGGACGCGGGCGAGATCGTCTTCGCGGGCGAGCCGATCCGGAGCTGGTCGCCGAAGCACGCGGCCGACCTCGGTATCGCCGTCGTCCACCAGCGGACGCGGCTGCTGCCGTCGCTCTCGGTCGCCGAGAACGTCCACCTCGGCCACCTGCCGACCCGCGGCGGCCTGCTCGTCGACCGCCGCGCTGCACACCGCCGCACGCGGGACCTCCTCGCCCGCTTCGGCCTCGACGTCGACCCGACCACGCCGGTCTCGCGGCTCTCGATGCCGGAGCGCCAGGAGGTCGCGATCGCGCGCGCGCTCTTCCGCGACGCGCGCATGCTCGTCCTCGACGAGCCGACGGCCGCGCTCGACGCGGAGCAGGCGTCGCGCCTGTTCGCGCTCGTCCGCAACCTGACGCGCGAGGGCGTCGCCGTCCTCTACGTCTCGCACTACCTCGAGGAGATCTTCGACCTCGCGGACAGGATCACCGTGCTCCGCGACGGCCGGCTCGTCAGCACGCAGCCGACGTCGACGCTGACGGAGACCGAGGTCGTGACGCTGATGGCCGGCCACCGGCCGGTCGTGCGCGGTGCGGCCGGCGCAGGGGCGGGGACGGCGCGCGACGCCGATGCGCTGCTCGAGCTGGAGGCGGTCTCGACCGCCGTCCTGCGAGAGCTGACGCTCGCGGTCGCGCCGGGCGAGATCGTGGGGGTCACCGGCGTCGTGGGTGCCGGAGGACACGAGCTCGCCCGCGTGCTCTACGGCCTGACCCGCCCCGGCGCCGGCCGCATGTGCCTCGACGGCGAGCCGTACACGCCGCGCGGGCCGCGGCAGGCGATCCGCAGCGGCGTCTTCCTCGTCCCCGAGGACCCGGCGCAGGAGGGGCTCGTCCCCGTCATGTCCGTCGCCGGGAACATCAGCCTCGTCGACCTGAAGGGGATCCGCCGCGGCGGCGTCCTCGACCTGCGCCGCGAGCGGCGCGCCGCCGAGGACTTCCGCCGCCGGCTCCGGATCGCCACGCCGTCGGTCGCCACGCCGGTTCGCAGCCTCAGCGGCGGCAACCAGCAGAAGGTGCTGCTCGCGAAGGCGCTCACCGCGGGCGCGCGGCTGCTGGTGCTCGAGGAGCCGACGCAGGGCGTCGACGTCCACGCCAAGGAGGAGATCCATGGAATCGTCCGCTCCGTCGCGGAGGAGGGGACGGCCGTGATCGCCGTCTCCACCGACATCCGCGACCTGCTCGAGTTCGTCGACCGAATCGTCGCCTTCCGGCGCGGCCGGGTCGTCGCCGACGTCCCGTCCGGCCTGACGAGCTACGCCGAGATCCTCGACCTCACCGTCGGCTCTGCCGAGGCGGTGGCGTCGTGAGCGCCGTCGCGTCCGCCACGACGCGCCGCCGCGTGCCGCGGGTCGGCGGCGTCGACCTCTACTCGTTCTGGCCGGTGGCGGTGATGGCCGTGATCGTCGTCGTGACGGCGGCGAGGACGAGCAACTACTTCACCGTCTTCAACTTCGAGAACATCCTGAGCCAGATCGCGCCGCTCGGGATCGTGACGATGGGGCAGGCGATCCTGCTCGTCTCGGCGGGCCTCGACCTCTCGGTGGGCTACAACATCGCCTTCGCCGGGATCGTGACCGGGCTCCTGCTGGAGCACGGCCAGCCGCTCTGGCTCGCGGTCGCGGCGGGCGTCGGCGCCGCCACCTTCGTCGGCTTCGTCAACGGCCTGCTCGTCGCCCAGAACCGGGCGCACCCGTTCATCATCACGCTCGGGACGTCGATCTTCCTCTTCGGACTCGACACCCAGATGACCGGAGGCGCGCCGGTCAACGACATGAAGGGCCTCTACACGGCGTTCGGTGGCACGCTGCCGGGCGGCGTCCCGACGCTGGCGATCCCGTTCGTCGCGGTCGTCGTCCTCGCGTACCTCTTCCTCCGCTTCACCCCGCTCGGCCGGCGCGCGTACGCGATCGGCGGCAACGAGGAGGCCGCGTACCTCTCGGGGATCGCGGTCAAGCGGACGAAGGTCGCGCTCTACACGATCATGGGGCTGCTCGTCGGGCTCGCCGCCATGTGCCTCGCCGGCGAGATCAACGAGGCCTCGTTCAACCTCGCCCAGAACTACGAGCTCCAGTCGATCGCCACCGCCGTGATCGGCGGGACCGCCCTGTTCGGCGGTCGCGGCGGCGCGCTGCGCTCGCTCCAAGGGGTCGCCCTGTGGGGGATCGTGCAGAACGCGATCTCCTTCGCCGGCCTGTCCAGCAACTACCAGCAGATGGCGCTCGGCGTGATCATCGTGATCGCCGTGATGGTGACGAGGGCTCAGCGATGACGCCCGGACGCCGTCGGAACGAAGGGAGACGCAGCATGAAGAAGCTGCCCGCAGTGGGCGGCGTCGTCGTGCTCCTCGCGATCCTGGCCGTTGCGGCCACGGCTGCGATGGGTGCGACGAAGGCGCAGAAGAGCAAGGGGACGATCGCGTTCCTCCTCTCCGGCCCCGACCTGTACTACCAGTACGGGCTCAAGGGCGCGGAGGCAGCCGCGAAGAAGCTCGGCTACGACGTCAAGGTCTATCCGAACCCGAACATCAGCCCGTCCACCGAGCTCGCGAACGTGCAGAACGCGATCGCCGCGCACGTCGTCGCGATCGACGGCTACTCCGTCGGCCTCTCGACCGAGACGGCGACGATCGACCAGGCGACTCGGGCGCACATCCCGATCTTCCTGATGTACGGCTACTCGTCGAAGTACGTCGGCAAGCAGGGCGTCGTCGGCTTCGAGCAGACGGACCTCGTGTCGTACGGCAAGCCGGACGGCACGTTCATGAAGTCGGCGCTCAAGACGGGCGGCCAGGTCGGCGTGATCACGGGCCAGCTCGGCCGCGGCGACGCCGAGGGCTACCGCACCGGTTTCCTGCAGGGCCTCGGCTGCAAGGGCGACACGGTCGGCGGCAACCCGCCGCTGTCCTGCGCGAAGGACGTCCAGTACGTCGCGACCGAGACCGGCCACTGGCTGCGGCCGCAGGCGTACACGGCGGCCCAGGACATCATCGGGAAGTTCCCGAACCTGAAGGGCCTGTTCGTCGAGAACGAGGACATGGCCGTCGGCGTCCACACCGCGCTCGTCGCGGCGCACAAGGACAAGCAGGTCACGCTCGTCTCCGCGAACGGCGCGCCGTACGGCCTCGCCGGGATCAAGGCGGGCTGGCTCGCCGCGAGCGACACGTGCTCGCCGTCGCTCGAGGGCCTCTACTCGATCCGCCTGATCGACGCCTACCTGAACAAGAAGATCCAGGGCGGCAAGCTGTACTACTCGCACACGGCGTTCGTCACGAAGCAGAACATGAAGGACGCCGTCGGCTGGACGTTCTTCCAGCAACCGTCGCAGGTCGCGAAGTGGATGAGCGCTCCGCTGCTCACGCCGGTCGCGCACCCGCCGGCGTCGTAAGCTCGCATCACCTGTCGCGGAGGGCGGTCCTGACGGGGCCGCTCTCCGCACGACTTCGAACGGGAGAGAGATGAACCCCATCGGCGCATGCACCTGGATCTGGACGTCGCCCTTCTCGGACGCCGAGGCGGGGCTCGCTGCGCACGTCGCGGAGCTCGGCTTCGACGTCCTCGAGATCTGCATCGAGGACCCGGCCCTCGTCCACGCCGAGCCGCTGCGCGAGGCGGGCGAGGCGGCCGGGATCGTCTACTCGGTCTGCGGCGCATACGGCCCGGACCGCGACTTCGCGGCCGATGATCCGGCGTTCCGCGAGAACGCATTCGAGTACACCCGCAGCCTGATCGAGCTGGCCGCGGACGCCGGTGCGCCGGTCGTCGTCGGGCCGATGTACTCCGCCGTCGGCAAGGAGCGCGGCGCCGATCCGGCGACCGAGTGGCGACGAGCCGTCGACGGCATCAAGCGCGCTGCCGAGGTCGCGGAGGAGCACGGCGTCCGGCTCGCGGTCGAGCCGCTCAACCGCTACGAGACCGACCTCGTGAACACGGCGGAGCAGGGTCTGCGCCTCTGCGACGAGGTCGGCAGCGACGCCGTCGGCCTCCTCCTCGACACGTACCACCTGAACATCGAGGAGAAGCACCCGGCCGACGCGATCCGGCTCGCCGGCGACCGCCTCTTCCACTTCCACGCCTGCGAGAACGACCGCGGCACGCCCGGGACGGGCCACATCGAGTGGGAGAGCGTGCTCGGGGCGCTCGGCGACATCGGGTACGAGGGCCATCTCGTGATCGAGTCGTTCACGCCCAAGGTCGTCGCGATCGCGCGCGCCGTCTCGCTCTGGCGCCCGCTCGACGCCGAGGGAGACGCGCTCGCCTCGGCCGGCCTGTCGTTCCTCCGCTCGGCGCTACGATCGGCGGCGGCATGAGCGTCGTCGCGGACCTGCCGCTGCTGGAGCTCGACGCCGGCTCCGGCGAGACGTTCCCGGTCGAGAACCCGGCGACCGGCGAGGTCCTCGCGGAGCTGCCGCGCATGGGCGCCGCGGAGACGCGCCGCGCGATCGAGCGCGCCGAGGCCGCTTTCCCCAAGTGGCGGAAGATGCTCGCCAAGGACCGCGCGCGGATCCTCCGCCGCTGGGCCGACCTGATGCTGGAGCGCGAGGACGAGCTGGCGCGGCTGCTCACGCTGGAGCAGGGCAAGCCGCTCGCGGAGTCGCGCGTCGAGATCGCGTACGCCGCCTCGTTCTTCGAGTGGTTCGGCGAGGAGGGCAAGCGCGTCTACGGCGACACGATCCCGACCTACGCCGCCGACCGCCGCATCGTCGTCACGAAGGACCCGGTCGGCGTCACCGCCGGGATCACGCCGTGGAACTTCCCCGCCGCGATGCCGACGCGCAAGGCCGCGCCCGCGCTCGCCGCGGGCTGCACGATGGTGCTGAAGCCGGCCGAGCAGACGCCGCTGTCGGCGCTCGCGATCGCGCAGCTCGGCCTCGAGGCGGGCCTGCCGGCGGGCGTCTTCGAGATCGTCACCGGCGCCGCCGAGGACGCGCCGCTGATCGGCGGCGAGATGACCGGCAACCCGGTCGTCCGCAAGCTCGGGTTCACCGGCTCGACGCAGGTCGGGAAGCTCCTGATGGCGCAGTGCGCGGGCCAGGTGAAGAAGGTCTCGCTCGAGCTCGGCGGCAACGCGCCGTTCATCGTCTTCGACGACGCCGACCTCGACGACGCGGTCGCCGGCGCGCTCATCTGCAAGTACCGCAACTCCGGCCAGACGTGCATCTCGGCGAACCGGATCTACGTCCAGGACGGCATCTACGACGAGTTCGTCTCGCGCCTCGTCGACGCCGCCGGCGGCCTGAAGGTCGGCAGCGGCCTCGAACCGGAGACGAAGGTCGGCCCGCTGATCGAGCAGGCCGCGATCGAGAAGGTGCAGCGCCACGTCGAGGACGCGCTCTCCCGCGGCGGCGAGCTCCTGCTCGGCGGCGAGGGTCTCGGTGGCCTCTTCTGGCAGCCGACGGTGATCGCCGGCGTGACCGCCGACGCCGCGATGGCGTGCGAGGAGACCTTCGGCCCGGTCGCCGGGATCGCGCGCTTCTCGGCCGAGGAGGAGGTCGTCCGCGCCGCGAACGACACGCCCTACGGCCTCGCGACGTACTACTACACGCGCGACATGGCCCGGATCTGGCGGCTCTCCGAGTCGCTCGAGTACGGCATCCACGGCATCAACACCGGCCTGATCTCGAGCGAGGTCGTCCCGTTCGGCGGCGTGAAGGAGTCCGGCATCGGCCGCGAGGGCTCGAAGTACGGGATCGAGGAGTGGCTCGAGATCAAGTACCTCTGCATGGGCGGGGTGTCGCCGGCGTGATCGTGGAGCAGCGCGACTACCACGTCTTCACGGGCAAGCTCGGCCAGCTCGTGAAGCTGTACGAGACCGAGGGGATCGAGCTGCAGCAGAGCATCCTCGGCAACCTGCTCGGCGTCTTCACGACCGACGTCGGGGCGCTCTCGACCTACACGAGCCTCTGGGGCTACGACAGCTACGCGCAGCGCGAGGAGCGGCGCGCGCAGCTGCAGGCCGAGCCGCGCTGGCAGGAGTTCCTCGCGAAGATCCAGCCGCTGATCCACACGCAGCAGAACCGGATCCTGATCCCGACGTCGTTCTCGCCGATCCGCTGATGGGCGCGCTCGACGGCAAGGTCGCGATCGTCACCGGCGCGGCGCAGGGGATCGGGAACTCGATCGCGCAGGGGCTCGCGCGGGAGGGCGCGCGCATCGTCGTCGCCGACCTGCGCGGGGCGGAGGAGGCGGCGGCCTCGTTCCGGGACGGGGTCGGCATCCAGTGCGACGTCTCGTCCGAAGAAGACGTGCAGAGGCTCGTGGACGAGACGGCGGCGCGATGCGGCGGCGTCGACATCCTCGTCAACAACGCCGGCCTCTATGCGTCCCTCGCCATGCGGCCGTTCGACCAGATCCCGCTCGACGAGTGGCGGCAGGTCATGGACGTGAACGTCGCGTCGATGTTCCTCACCTGCCGCGCCGTCGTGCCGGTCATGCGCGAGCGCGGCGGCGGGAAGATCGTGAACATCTCGTCCGGGACGCCGTTCCGCGGCGTTCCGTTCCTCCTCCATTACGTGACATCGAAGGGCGCGATCGTCGCCTTCACGCGCGCGCTCGCGCGCGAGCTCGGGAAGGACAAGGTGCTCGTGAACTGCGTCGCGCCCGGGTTCACGATGTCCGCCGGCGTCGAGGAGCACCCGGAGGTGATCGAGGCGCTGAGGATCGCCTCCGTCTCGGCGCGGACGCTGCAGCGTGACCAGGTGCCGGAGGACGTCGTCGGCGCGGTCGTCTTCCTCTGCGGCCCGACCTCCGACTTCGTCACCGGGCAGACGATCGTCATCGACGGCGGCCAGTACTTCCATTGAACGTCTCGGTCCACCGCGACGGCGTGGCCACAGAGCCGGGCTCGCGTGTCGTCTACGACGTCGAGCGCGACGAGGCGCACTGGGGCGAGGCGCGGGTCGACGGGACGGCGATCGTCTGGGAGGTCGACGACCGCCCGGGCGCCGGCTGGCTCGTGCGTTGCGACCGCGTCGACTTCCCGCCCGGCGGGATCGCCTACCGCCACACGCATCCCGGCCCGGGGATCCGCGTCCTGCTGAAGGGGCGGATCTCGATCGAGAGCGAGGGCGAGACGCACGAGTACGGCCCGCTCGAGCACTGGTTCGAGTCCGGGCCCGCGCCGGTCCTCGCGTACGCGTCGCCGGACGAGGACACCGCGTTCGTCCGCGTCATGCTCGTCCCGGCCGAGCTCGAGGGGCAGCGGACGATCCGCTACGTCGACCCGGCCGACGAGGAGAAGCCGAAGCTCCAGCGCGCGCGGATCTATTTCGAGCAGCCCCTGCCGTGACTCGCACCGGCGGGAAGCTCCTCGTCGACCAGCTCGTCGTCCACGGCGTCGACACCGCCTACTGCGTCCCCGGCGAGAGCTACCTCGCCGTCCTCGACGCGCTCCACGACGCGCCGATCCGCCTGATCACGTGCCGCCACGAGGCCGGCGCGACGAACATGGCCGACGCGTACGGGAAGCTCACCGGCCGCCCCGGGATCGCGCTCGTCACGCGCGGGCCGGGCGCGACGCAGGGCTCCGTCGGCGTCCACACGGCGTTCCAGGACTCGACGCCGCTGATCCTCCTGATCGGCCAGGTCGCGTCCGACCAGGAGGAGCGCGAGGCGTTCCAGGAGATCGACTTCCGGCGCATGTTCGGCCAGATGGCGAAGTGGGTGGCGCAGATCGACCGCGTCGACCGGATCCCCGAGCTCATGGCGCGCGCGTTCGCGACCGCGACATCGGGACGGCCCGGGCCGGTCGTGCTCGCGCTCCCCGAGGACATGCTCGCGCGCCACGAGGCGGACGTGCCCGACGCGCGGCCGTACGTCCCGGTGCAGCCGAGCCCGTCTCCCGACGACGTCGAGCGGCTGCGCGACCTGCTCGCGGCGGCGGAGCGCCCGCTCGCGATCCTCGGCGGCGCGGCCTGGACGGCGCGCGCGTCGGAGGACATGCGGACGTTCCTCGAGGCGAACGAGTTGCCCGCGGGCGCGGCGTTCCGCCGCCAGGACTCGCTCGACAACGACTCGCCCTCGTACGTCGGCGACGTCGGGATCGGCCTCAACCCGAAGCTCGCGGCGCGCGTACGGGAAGCCGACCTCCTCCTCGTCGTCGGCCCGCGGCTCGGCGAGATGACGACCTCCGGCTACACGCTGGTCGAGCCGCCGACGCCGGCGCAGACGCTCGTCCATGTCCACCCGGGCGCCGAGGAGCTCGGCCGCGTCTACCAGGCGGCGCTGCCGGTCCTCGCTTCACCGGAGCGCTTCGCCGGGGCCGTTCGCGACCTGCGCGTGCGCCCGCGCTGGCTCGAGTGGACGCGCGAGGCGCGCGAGGACTACGAGGCGTGGCAGGAGCCGAACGAGCTGCCGGGCGAGCTCGACCTCGCCGTCTGCGTCCGGCGGCTGCGCGGGCTGCTCCCCCGGGACGCGATCGTGACCAACGGCGCGGGCAACTTCTCCGCCTGGGCGCACCGCTTCTGGCGCTGGCACTCCTACGGGACGCAGCTCGCGCCGACGAGCGGGGCGATGGGTTACGGCCTGCCCGCCGCGATCGCGGCGAAGGCGCTCCATCCCGACCGGGCCGTCGTCTGCTTCGCGGGGGACGGCGACTTCGTGATGAGCGTTCCCGAGCTCGCGACGGCGGTGCAGTACGACCTGCCGATCCTCGTGCTCGTCGTGGACAACGGCATGTACGGGACGATCCGCATGCACCAGGAGCGCCACTACCCCGGCCGCGTCGTCGGCACGGAGCTGAAGAACCCGGACTTCGCCGCCCTGGCGCAGGCGTTCGGCGCCTATGGCGAGACGGTCGACCGGACGGACGACTTCGTCGCCGCGGTCGAGCGCGCCCTCGCGTCGGAGCGCCCCGCGCTCCTCTCGCTTCGCGTCGACCCCGAGGCGATCACGCCGCGCTTCTCGCTCAGCGCGATCCGCGGCGCGGCTGCGCGCTAGCCCTCGGCGGCGTGGCGCTCGCGGTAGTCCTCGCGCACCGGCTGGAAGACGTCCAGCACGAGCGCGCCCTCGGGGCCGCAGAACGCCGAATGCTCGACGCCGCCCGGGAGGACGTAGCCCTGCATCGGGCCGACCGCGTGCTCCACGCCGTCAACGACGAGCACCTGGGTCCCGCGCAGGCAGATCCCGAGCTGCTCGTGCGGATGGCTGTGCAGCGGCACCGTCGCGCCGGGCTCGAAGTCGATCAGGTTCAGCATCGCGCCCTCGCCGAACAGCGGCCGGCCGGTCACCCCCGGCGCGAGCAGGAAGGGGCGGACGTCGTCGAAGTGCACGAACTGCGGCTCCACGGCCTGCGATCATGGCAGGCGCGATGAGCGAGCGCGAGGAGTACCGGGTCGCCGGGCAGGCCGAGCCGATCAGCCACTACACCGACGCCGTCCGCGCGGGCGACCTCCTCTTCGTCTCCGGCGTCGTGCCGGTGGACGAGGAGGGGCACCTCGTCGGCGAGGGCGATGTCGTCGAGCAGACGCGCCAGGTCTTCCGCAACATCGAGTCCGTCCTCGCCGCCGGCGGCGCGACCATCCGCGACGTCGTCAAGGTGACCGTCTACCTCGTCGACATCTTCGACCGCACGCGGATCAACCCCGTGCGGCAGGAGGTCTTCGGCGACGTGCGGCCCGCGAGCACGCTCGTCGAGGTCAGCGCCCTCGCCGTGCCGGGCGCCCTGCTCGAGATCGAGTGCGTCGCGCTGATCCCCTCGTGAGCGACCGCTGGCACGCGGTCATCACGGATGTCGAACCGGCGCCCGCTAAGCCGGGTCCGCTGCACGGGAAGCGGCTGCTCGTCAAGGACCTGATCGACACGGGCGGTATCAGGACGACCTACGGCTCCCGCATCTACGCCGAGCACGTCCCCGAGCGGACGGCGCCGGCCGTCCAGCGGCTCGTCGGCGCGGGCGCGGTCGTCGTCGGCAAGGCGAACCTGCACGAGTTCGCCTGGGGCACGACGAGCCAGAACCCGTGGTACGGGACGGTCGAGAACCCGGCGCGCCCCGGCCGCACGACGGGCGGCTCCTCCGGCGGGAACGCCGCCGCGCTCGCCGCGGGGCTCTGCGACCTCGGCCTCGGCACCGACACGGGCTGCTCGATCCGGCTCCCCGCCTCCTGCTGCGGCGTCGTCGGGCTGAAGCCGAGGTGGGGCCGCATCCCGACCGAGGGCGTCTTCCCGCTCGTGCCGACCTTCGACACCGTCGGCCCGATGGCGACGACCGTCGAGGACGTCGCGCTCGCGTGGTCGGTGCTCGCGCAGGCGCCCGTCCCGGAGCCGCGGCTCGCCGGCCTCACCGTCGGCCTGCTCACGAAGCCGCCGTCGGTCGGGGGCGCCGCGCTGCCGGAGAACCGCTCCGCCGAGCAGTACGTCGAGCGGCTCGAGGAGCTCGGTGCGCGCGTCGTCGAGGCCGAGATCCCGGAGCCGCCGGACGACACGTGGCCGCTCTTCATGGCCGAGGCCGCCGAGGCGCACCGCGACACCTTCCCGGCGCGCGCGGACGAGTACGGCGAGAACGTTCGTGGCAAGCTCGCGGCCGCGCAGGAGATCGACCCGGGCGCGGTCGAGCGGGCGCGCGAGGCGGTCCGCCGCTGGCGCGAGTACCGGCCGCCGGTCGATCTCTACGTCGCGCCTGTCCTCGGCGCCGAGCCGCCGCCGGTCGACTGCGACGAGCTCGAGGTGCGGCTGGAGCTGTCCGCGTTCCTGCGCCCGTTCAACGTCCTCGGCTGGGCGGGGCTCGCGATCGGCGACCTGCAGCTCGTCGCGCCGCGCGACGAGACCGTCCTCGCCGCCGGGCTCGCCTGGTCTAGGGAGTGATGTCGGTCGTGGAGCGCGCGGGCGGCGGCTTCACGTCCACGCGCGTCCCGAAGCCCGAGAAGGTGCCGACGATCGTGAAGCCGGTGCCCTTCGCGGTCTTGTAGGCGACGCGCACCCTCCGCAGCCGGCTCTGAGCGTCGAGCCAGAAGTCGGCCGGGAAGACGCCCTTCGCATAGTCCGCGCGGAGGATCGTCCGCATCGTCGCGCGCTGCGACGCGGGCACGTGCGCGAGCACGCGGGCCGGGTCGACGCTGCCTCGCCAGTGCGCGAGCGCGCCGCTCGTCCCGACGAGCTTCGCCCCCGACGCGCCCGACGAGAGGTAGGCGAGCGCGCGGATGTGGTCGAGCTCGCCGATCCGCTGCGCCGCCGGGAGCCGACGCGTGTCGACCTTCGTCCAGGGCTTCGCGTTCGGGTTCGAGAGCGCCGCGGACGCGTTCGAGTTCGCGTACGTCCACGGGCCGGCGACGATCTCCTCCTCCGGCAGGGGCTCGCCTGGAACGATCTTGTAGACGTGCGCCTCGTGGGCGCGGAACGAGATCGCGCCCTGAGACCGCGTGCTGATCAGCGCGCCCGAGAAGGACGCGGAGACGCTCAGCGTGTAGTCGGCGGTGCCGGCGCTCGTCGTCCTCTCCGTCGCGGCCGCGAGGCCCGTCCCGCCCGCGGCCGCGCCCGCGCACGCGGCGGCGGCGGCGGAAGAGGCGAGCATCAGCGCGACGACCCGGCGCGGCACGCGCGGCATTGTGCCCTACAGATGGATGGGCCGTGCGTCGCGCGGCGGCCGGCCGCGCTGGGCGGCGAGGACGTCGGCGAACGCGGCCGCCGTCCGCGAGAGCTCGGCCCGCGAGTAGACCGCGACCTCTCGCGTCGTCGGCGGCTCGAGGCGGAGCACGGCGCCGTCGAGACCGGGGGAGACGACGTTGTCGGGGACGATTGCCGGCCCGAGCCCCGCCGCGGCCAGGCGCGCGGCCGCCTCCGCCTGCGAGGTGCGGACGCGGCCGCGCGGGGAGAAGCCGGCCCGGCGGCAGATCTCCTCGACGACGCCGTCCAGGCCGTGCGACGGTTGATAGAGCACCCACTCGCGGTCGGCGAGCTCCGAGGCGTCGACCGACTCGCGCCCGGCGAGCGGGTCGCCGCTCGAGAGCACGACGACGAACTCCTCCCACGTGACGATCCGCAGCGGGCCGTTCCACTCGCGGAGCGGCACCGGGCCGACGGCGACGTCGGCGATCCCCTGCTCGACCGCGTCCTCCAACAGCCGCCGGTGGACGAACTCGTGCAGCCGGATCGCCACCCGCGGGTAGCGGTCCTGCCACGCCGTGATCGCCGGCGGGAGCAGCCCGACCGACATCGAGAGGACCGTCGCGACCTCCAGCTCGCCCTCCTCCGCGGCGAGCGTCGCCCGGACCGCCTGGTGCGCGCGGTCGAGCGCGCGCACGCACGCACGGGCCTCGGGCAGGAGCGCGCGCCCCGCGGCCGTGGGCGTGACTCCACGCGGCAGCCGCGCGAGGAGCCGGCCGCCGACCTCCTCCTCCAGCGCGCGGATGTGGCCGGACAAGGACGGCTGCGCGATCCCGAGCCGCCGCGCCGCGCGCGTGAAGGACCCCTCGTCCACCGCGGTGACGAAGCATTCGAGCTGCCGGAGATTCATAGGCAGAGGCTATCGCTTCCAGAGGATCAATCGGACTTGTCATATAGGTCGAAACGGTGAAAGATCGACGCCGGTGCGAGCGACGGCGCTCAACCACGTCAGCATCTCGGCGGTCGACCTCGAGGAGTCGGCGCGCTTCTACGAGCAGGTGTTCGGGATGGAGCGCATCCCGTCGCCCCGCTTCAAGAACGCGACGGTCTGCTGGTTGCGCGTCGGGAGCCTGCAGCTCCACCTCTTCCTCGACGACGCGACTCCGAACCGGCAGCACCACCTCGGGCTGACGGTCGACGACTTCGACGCCGCGTACAACGCGGTCAAGGGGCGGATGACCGAGCCGTGGGGACTGCGCCTCGTGCTTCTCCCGTCGGGTCAGCTGCAGCTCTACTTCCGCGACCCGGGCGACAACCTGATCGAGCTGAACGCCCCGGCGGCGTCGCTCGACCTCTCCCGCTACCCCGAGCTCGTCCACCTCGAGGACGAGGTGCCGCAGCCGCCGGAGTCGGAGGGCGCGCGCCTGTACCTCGACGACAGCCTCGTCATCGCCTCTTGACTTCCCCCTTGAAAAACGTAAAGAAGCGGCATAGCCTCTGGCGCCGGATGT